>NZ_JBEXZD010000048.1:0-52736 GCF_040628575.1 Streptomyces sp. NPDC006393 | reverse complement strand
GGGCCGTGACCAACCCCGGTCGTGGAGGCGTCCCGCCCGCTGCGCTGCGAGTGCCCCGGCCAGCCCGGCCAGGCCGAACAGGCCGATCACGGAGACCGGGTAGGAGAACGGCGCGCCGCTGAGCAGAAACGTCAGCGCGGTCCAGAACATGGTGAACATGGCGAACCCGGTCGCGCCGAGCGCCAGCGTCCAGCGCACGGCCGGCTCACGGCGCGCCACCCTGCCGACGGAGGCGATGAGCGCCGGGTAGGGCATGCGGGTCTTCGGCTCCAGCGGCGGTATGGCCCGGTACAGCAGGACGGCGAACAGAACGGCGAGGACGGCGGCCGCGGCGAAGATGGTGCGCCAGCCGGCGTACTCGGCGACCAGGCCGCTGATGGTGCGCGAGACGAGGATGCCGGTGAGCAGTCCGGAGACCACCGTTCCGACGACGGCGCCGCGGCGCGCGGCGGAGGCGAGGTCTCCGGCGAGCGGGGTCAGCAGCTGACCGGAGACGGTCGTCATGCCCAGCAGGGTGATCACTGCCGTCAGCGCCCAGAAGGAAGGGGCCGCCGCGCATGCGGCGAGTGCGACGGCCGAGCAGAGCGTGATGACGGGGATGAGCCGGCGGCGGTTGAGGACGTCACCGAGTGGCACGATCAGCGCGATTCCGCCGGCGTAGCCGATCTGGGTGGCGGTGACCAGCCATCCGGCCCTAGCCGGGGAGGCGTGCAGATCGTGGGCGATGAAATCGAGCAGGGGCTGGGCCCAGTACAGGTTGCCGACCGCGAGGCCGCCGGCGGAGGCGAACAGCAGGGTCAGCGAGCGGGTCATTCCCGGGGACAGGGCGGTCGGCCGGAGCGCTGAACCGGCGGAAGAGGACACGAGAGGGTCTTTCGTGAGGGAGGGGAGGAGGTCGGGTGTCGTGGGGCGAGGTGCGCGGCGAGCGCGGGCGTACGGCTCCCGCGGTGTCGGCCACGGGGACGGACGTGAGACCACCGGTCGGAGGAACACGTGCATGGTGCGGTCTCCGATTCCTGTGGGTGCCCTGTCGCCGCCCTTCGCCGAAGCGCTGCAGGCCGGGGCCTGCCCAGGGCCATGAACAGGAAATCGGCTTCGGACCGTTTCTGGGAGTCCGTGCTGTGAGGGGTACTGACAGGGACCCCCACCGGGCGCGGCGGCTTCCTACGCTGGACGTATGGACAACCGGGCCGAAGTCAGCGCCTTCCTCAGATCCCGCCGCGGCAAGATCACCCCCGAGCAGGTGGGTCTGCCCTTGTACGGGCGGCGCCGGGTGCCCGGCCTGCGCCGGGGTGAGGTCGCGATGCTGGCCGGGGTGAGCGTCGAGTACTACACGCGTCTGGAACGTGGCAACCTCGGCGGGGTCTCCGAGAGCGTCCTCGACGCGCTCGCCCAGGCGCTACGGCTGGACGACACCGAACGGGCTCACCTCCAAGCCCTGGCCCGCACGGCCCACGCCCACCCCGCCCGCTCGCGACGCCCGGACAAGACCACCGTGCGGCCCGGTGTGCTGCGCATCATCGACGGACTGCACGACCAGCCGGCCTACGTACGCAACAAGCGCTTGGACATCGTGGCGGCCAACCCGCTCGCCCGCGCCCTGCACCACGAGGCGCTCGAGCAGGAGCCCGCCAACACCTGCCGATATGTCTTTCTCGACCCGCGCGCCACCCGGTTCTACCCCGACTGGGAGCGCGTGGCCCGCAACGCGGTGGGAGCGCTCCGGGTCGCGGTCGCGCAGGATCCCTACGACCGTGAGCTGTCGAACCTGATCGGTGAGCTGTCCACCCGAAGTGACGCCTTCCGCATCATGTGGGGCGCCCACGATGTGCACGCCTTCGCCGAGGGAACGAAGCGCTTCCACCATCCGGTGGTCGGCGAGATGGAACTGGTCCACGAGAGTCTGGACCTGCCCGGCGACGGAGCGCTGTCCATCACCGTCTACAGCGCGGATCCCGGCACGCCGGCCGCTGACGCGTTGCAGCTCCTGGCCAGCTGGGCAGCCACCCACAACCAGGACGCGGCCGCCACCCGAGCCGGCACCGAGCGCTGACGTCGGGCCCCGCCCCTCCTCTCCAGGCTCCGCTCCGCGCCGTCGCCGGGTGCCGCGCCCCGGCGGCCTCGATCAAGCGGGAGCGCTCGCGCGGCCTGGTCGTGCAGTACGCGCAGTCGATGCCGGCCGCTGCCCGGTCGTGGCCGTCGGCCTTCCGCTGCCCGGCAGTCGCCAGGACTGCCGGGCTTCATGGAACCGGCGTCGACCGGGCCCGGCGCGGCGCGCCGACCATCGCCGATGGCCGCCGGCAGGGCACGCGTCTGCTCGTCCCGCACCAGGCACGGGGGTGTTGACGGTGCTCTCAGGGTGTGAGGTCAAGAGAGGATCTCGACGTACCCGTCGGTTCCGTGCACGCGGATCCGCTGTCCGTCGCGGATCAGCCGAGTGGCCTGCTCCACACCCACCACGGCAGGCAGGCCGTACTCCCGGGCGATCACCGCGCCATGGGTCATCAGGCCGCCGACCTCCGTCACCAGGCCCGCGATGCCGACGAACAGGGGCGACCAGCTGGGGTCCGTGTAGGCCGTGACCAGGATGTCACCCGCCTGGAGATCGGCCTCCGCGATGTCCAGGATGACGCGGGCCCTCCCCTCCACGGCCCCGGCGGAGACCGGCAAGCCGATCAGGGCACCGGATGGCACGTCGTCACGCCGGTACGTCCCGGTGACGGACTCGCCCTCCGATGTCAGCACCCGGGGAGGCGTGAGCGCCTGATAGGTCCGGAAAGCGTCCTTGCGCTGCCGGATGAGCTGTTCGTCCACCTGGTTCGAGCGCACGACGTCGTGGAACTCCTGGAAGGCGAGGTAGAAGACGTCCTCCTTGTCGGAGAGCACATGGGCCTGCACCAGGCGCTCGGCCTCCTCCAGCAGGGCCTGTTTGTAGACGAAGTAGCGGCTGACGATGCCGTACTTCGGGTACTCCCGGTATCCGATGAAGGTCCGGACGCGGTCGATCATCCGCTTGGCTTCGTCGGCCTTCTGCTCTCCGTCCGGCAGGGCACGCAGGCGTGACAGCACGTCCTGTTCCTTCTTCCGCGCCTCCTGGCGCCCTTGCTCGAAGCGCCGCTCGGCGGCACCCGGCTCGAAGTTCCTGACGTTGTCGAGGATCACGGGTACGAGCGTGGTGGGCCGCTCGCGCCAACGCGGCCTCGTGATGTCGATCTCGCCGACGCAGCGCATGCCGTACCGGTCGAGGTAGCCCTCGATGGCGTCGCGTGCTGCGGTCCCGCCCGGGAGTTTCGCCAGCTCGTCCAGGAAGTCCTCGTCCTCGACGCCCCGCAGGAAGGCAACCACCTCCGGATGCGGGCGGATCACGTCAGCGACGTCGAGCAGCGCCAGGCCCATCTCCGACGTGACGTTGCCGGGGGCGGACAGGGTGAGCGTGTCGGCCGCGTTCTTCTCCCCCAGCCACTCCTGCAACGTGTCGTTGAGCCACCACGTGGCCTCCATCCCCGCCATGATCGCCTGCATGTTCAGCGGGTCACCGAGGACTCGCTTGTGCTCCTCGAAGGCCTCCAGCAGGAAGTCGAACAGTGCCGGTCCGCTCTTCGTCCGGATGTCCCGCTTCAGGGCGGCGATGGACGCCTGGCTGCGCTCGATCAGCTCGGTGACGATGGCCGGATCGGTCTCGATCGAGGCGGAGGCGCGGCCGGTCGGGGGCCCGCCGGGAGCCGCGTCCGGGAGCGACGGGACGAAGTCGCCGCGGGACAGGACGGTCTCCAGCGCGTCCCTGGTCAGCGGATCGGACCTGCCCACGACGTCCAGCAGGCCGGCACGGCTCGCGGGCGAGGCCAGGCGCCGTGTGGCGTCGACGAACAGCCTCCCGCCGGCGACGTGCATCGGTGCCATGGCCGTGAGCTGCCACATGGAGAGGCCCAGAGGCTTCATGGGGTCGGTCATCATCTGCTGATGGCCGACGGAGACGTAGACGTGATTCTCCTGGTCACCTGTCTCGGGGACGGGGAACAGCGTCGTGATCGGCCGGCTCTGAACGATGTGGAAGTCGTCATCGACCATGCACCATTCAATGTCCTGCGGGCGGCCGAAGTACGCCTCGATCTTCCGCCCGAGCTGCACGAGCCGAACGACCTGAGCATGTGTCAGCGCCGGCTGCCGCTGCCGCTGAGCGTCGATCGCCACTGCCCGCGTACCGCCGCCCGGCAGGGCGCGAACGGCGCGCTGCTTCGCAGCGATCGCCTCGACGACGACCTCGCCGTCTCGCACCGTGAAGACGTCCGGGTTCACCAAGCCGGAGACCAGGGCCTCACCGAGGCCGAAGCCGGCGTCCACGGTGGCGACCTTCCGGTTGCCCGTCACGGGGTCGGCCGTGAACAGGATGCCTGCGGCATCCGGGAAGACCATTCGCTGCACGACCACGGCCATGTGGACCGCACGGTGGTCGATGCCGTTCCGCCGGCGATAGGTGACGGCACGCTCGGTGAACAGCGAGGCCCAGCATCGGCTGACGCACTCGAGGACCGCCTTCGGCCCCACGACGTTCAGGTATGTGTCCTGCTGTCCCGCGAAGGAGGCCGTCGGCAGGTCCTCCGCCGTCGCGCTGGACCGGACGGCGTAGGAGGCCTGCTCACCGTTCCGGACGAGCGCGCGCGTGATCTCCGCCGCGAGATCGTGCGGTATGGCGATTTCCTCGATGGTCCGGCGGATCTCCGCGCCGAGTGTCCGGATCGCGTCCCGATCGTCCGGGTTCACGTGCGACAGCTGATCGAGCCGAGCGTCGAGCGACGGCGCTTCCGCCATGATCCGCCGGAAGGCGTCCGTCGTCACGCAAAAGCCCGCCGGCACGCGGAGGCCCGCGATACGCGACAGCCCGCCCAGGTTCGCGGCCTTGCCGCCAACAGCCCCGACCTGCTTGCCGTCAATCTCTTGAAGATCCAACACGTACTGCTCGATCACTGCGATACCTCCGGGGCAGCCGTGCTCCGTCGCACTGCGCCGGCCGATCGATTCACCGGCAGCTCCAGCTGTGTGGAACACCGTGGTGGGCACGTCCTCATCTCTGATCGCCTTCCGACTGACGAGTCGGCCGACCACTCCGCCCGGTCGGGCGCCGCGCACACGCGCGCCTTCGCCCGACCGCCTGCAACCGCAACCGCACTGCTTCTCCCACCGCTGGTTCGACGTCACCGCACCCCCCACGTCGACCACGACACACCTGTCGTGCCCCGTTTCCGCAGGCTGTGGGCTCGGCCGACGATTCTGCGGCAGAACCGGGGCCTTGCCGCAAGCCCCCCGGTGCGCTATAAGTTGAGAGAGGCAGGGAGAGATCTCCTTGCCCTTTTGCTTTTTGGCCTCCGCCTGAAGTGACCGGCTCCACGCGAGCACCCGAAGTGACCGGCTCCACGCCCGGGACACCGACTGGTGGCCGTATTGCCCGGATACGGAGGCGGGCCGGGGTTCCAGCGTCGCCAGAACCAGTGCCTTGGGGCCGGAACGGGCCCTGACCTACCGCCGCCTCCTCCGCCTACCGGGTGAAGCGATCGAACGCGAACGGTGTGAGGTCGAGGGTGGTGGCGCCCTCTGTGGCCAGTTCGGCGAGCGCCTCGCCGATCGCCGCGGAGTGCTTGAAGCCGTGTCCGGAGCAGGGAGAGGCCACGAGAACGCGCTCGCTTCCCGGCAGGCGATCGATGACGAACGCCTCGTCCGGCGTGACGGTGTACATGCACACCTGGGAGCGCGCGGCGCGAGCGGACACCCCGGGCAGCCGGCCGCCGATCATGGTGTGGTGGAAGCGGGCCGCCTCGTCCGCGGCGACGGTGCGATCGAGCCTGTCCGGATCGGGGGTGCGACGTTCGAGCTGTCCCGTGGCCACCTTGATCGTCGCGCCGTCGATGGAGGGGAAGCCGTAGAAGTACTCATCCGCCCGGCTCACCCCCTGCCAGATGAAGGTGGGGAAACGCCCCGGGGAGAAGTCCTGCCCGGAGCCCTCGACGCCGAACCAGTGCAGGACCTGGCGGTAGACGCCGAAGAGCCGGGCAAGACCGGGATCGTCGAGCAGGCCGGCCAGCCACGCTCCGGCACACAGCACGACCTGGTCCGCCGTGTACGTGCCGGCGTCGGTGCGTACGGTCACGCCCGTCGCCGCGGGCTCGACCGCCAGAACGCGTTCCCCACGGTGCAGCCGCGCGCCGTACCGCTCCGCCAGCTCCAGTTGGGCTCGGATCGCGTCCTCAGGGCGGACGAAACCACCGCCGGGCTCCAGCAGGCCCACGCGGGTGTCCTCCACACGGAACTGTGGGAAACGGTCCCGCAGCGCGGCAGCGTCCAGCAGCTCGTATGCGATACCGCAGGCGGCCGCGGCGCGGGCGTGAACGGCGAACGCCCGCGGATCGGCGGCATGGTCAGCCAGGTTCAGTACGCCGCACTCGGTGAGCACCGAGGTGCCGGTCTCCGCCTCGATGCGCCGCCACCACTCGTGCGAGCGCACCGCGAGCGGCGCGTACTCAGCGCCCTCCAGAGTCAACCGGCGGGTGATCCTTGTCTCGCCGTGGCTGGAGCCGAAGGCGTGCGGTGGGCTGTGGCGGTCGATACCCAGCACCTCGGCCCCACGCCGCGCGAGCTGGTGGATCGCGGCGCTGCCCATGGCGCCCAGGCCCACCACGATCACGTCCATATGCGCCCCTACCGCCCGCTTTCCCTACCTGTCGCTCACCATACACATCGGGTCGGGCGGGCCATCGGCGGTGGCCGCTCAGGTTGATCGCAGGGCCCGTGAGGAAGGATCACTGACGGGCCGCCGCATCTTCGGCGGCGCTTCGGATCGCTGTGTCACCGCATCCCGCGCATCCGCTGGATCTCGGCGGACTGCTGGGCGATGACGTCGTCGGCCATCTCCTCGATGCGGATGTTGTTGCCCTTGCCCTTGACGTCCGTGGCCATGGTCAGGGCGCCCTCGTGATGCGTGATCATCAGCCGGAGGAAGAGTGCGTCGAACTTCTCGCCGCGGGCGGCGCGCAGTTCCGTGAGCTGCTCCTCGGTGGCCATCCCCGGCATGGCCCCGTGGTCGTGCTCGTGGCCCGCCTGCTCCCCGGAGCCCGCGTCCTTCAGCCAGCTGCGCATGGCCTCGATCTCCGGCCCCTGTTCGGCGGTGATCCTTTCGGCGAGCCGCTTCACCTTCGCCGACTGCGCCTGGTCCGGGGCCAGTCGGGTCATCTCCAGAGCCTGCTGGTGATGGACGATCATCATCCGCGCGTAGGAGATGTCTGCCGCGTTGGGAGTGTCGTCCTGCTTGCGCCGCCGCTGGGCCTCCTCGGCGGAGAGCACCTCGTTCTTCTCGCCGGGCTTGCCTGGCGCGATCACCGACGGGCCGCCCGCCGGACGGGAGTCGGCATGCGCGGAGCCGTCGCCGGATCCGGAGTCGCAGCCGGTGGCGGCGACGGCGCACACGGAGAAGGCCAGCGGGGTGAGGATGCGGACGATCGCGCGGCGTGCACGGGAGAAGGGCACAACAACCTCCGGGTTCGGATGAGTTGAGGTCGATCAGTCGTGTGGCAGGGCAGGTGGGTTGCTCGCGTCGGACCGTTCCGGCACGCCGATGCACACGACCGGGCAAAGCAATTTCATGGCAGTCTCGTTACCTTCTATTGATATGTGCATGGTGAAGACGATACTTCAGGGGTCGGAGAACCGTTCCCGTTTCAACGGAACATCACGGAGGACGTAGTGACCCTGCGCCATACGACCCGAATACGCCCAAGACGCCTGGGAGTTGCCGCCACCGCGGCCGGACTCCTGGCCGCCCTGCTCACGGCGGTTCCGGCGGCTGCCACCCCCGGACCGGGAGACGGCAAGACCTCGTCCAAGTCGGTGTCCGAGAGCACCGAGGCCGAGGTCAGGGCGGCCATCGCGAGCGAGGAGATCCCCGCACCCGACGAGATCGTCCACTCGGGCAACATCAAGCACGTCGCCCACGTGCCGAAGGCGGGCCTGGCGGACTACAACACCGACCTCGCCTTCCAGGGCAAGTACGCGTTCGCCGGCAACTACGACGGCTTCCGCATCTACGACATCAGCAACCCGAAGAAGCCCAAAACCGTCTCCGAAGTGCTCTGCCCCGGTTCGCAGAACGACGTCTCGGTCGCCGGTGACCTGCTGTTCCTCTCCACCGACTCCTCGCGCAGCGACAGCTCCTGCAACAGCACCACGCAGCCCGCGACCGAGAAGTCCTCGTGGGAGGGCATGAAGGTCTTCGACATCAGCGACAAGGCCAACCCTCGGTACGTCGCCGCCGTCGAAACCGCCTGCGGTTCCCACACGCACTCGCTGGTGCCCACGGCCAAGAACGTCTACATCTACGTCTCCTCGTACTCGCCGCGCGCGACCTTCCCCGACTGCCAGCCGCCGCACGACGGCATCTCGGTCGTCAAGGTCCCGCGCGACGCGCCGGAGAAGGCGGCCGTCGTCGGCTTCCCCGTGCTCTTCCCGGACGGCGGCAACCCGGGTGGCGAGGGCAGCAGCGCCACCACCGGCTGCCACGACATCACCGCCCTGCCCTCCAAGGGCATCGCCGCCGGCGCCTGCATGGGCGACGGCATCCTGATGTCCATCAAGGACCCGGAGCACCCGAAGGTCATCGACCGTGTCGAGGACAACGTCAACTTCGCCTTCTGGCACTCGGCGACCTTCAACCAGACGGCTGACAAGGTCGTCTTCACCGACGAGCTCGGCGGCGGCGGCGCGGCCACCTGCAACGCCGAGATCGGCCCGAACCGGGGCGCCGACGGCATCTACGACATCGTCGGCAGGGGCGAGAACGCCAAGCTGGTCTTCCGCAGCTACTACAAGATCCCGCGTCACCAGGCGGACACCGAGAACTGCGTCGCCCACAACGGCTCGCTGATCCCGGTGAAGGGCAAGGACATCATGGTCCAGGCCTGGTACCAGGGCGGTGTCTCCGTCTGGGACTTCACCGACTCATCGCAGCCGAAGGAGATCGCCTACTTCGAGCGGGGGCCGATCAGCGCCGATCAACTGGTACTCGGCGGTTCGTGGTCGGCGTACTACTACAACGGCTACATCTACTCCAACGACATCGACAAGGGCTTCGACGTCCTGAAGATCTCCGACAAGCGGACCGACCCCGCGAAGAAGATCAAGATGAAGGAGCTCAACGTCCAGACCCAGCCGGACTACTTCGACTGACCATCCTCCCGGCCGGCCCCCGGGGCCGGCCACCGGTCGCGAAGAAGTGACAGACGACTGAAGAAGTGACAGACCAGTGTCGTGTGTGCCGCCGGACGCGTCGGTGTCCGGCGGCACGCCCGGCTCCCGGTCCAGCCCGTTGCCGGGGACTCCCCGCCGGTGCCGATGCTGCGACTCGTAGCGCAGACGCCGTAGACCGCTTTCGGCGGACCAGGTCGTCGCTCCCGGTCGTGGCGCAGGCTCTCGTCCACCTCGGCCACGAAGCCACCGCAGCTGTGAGCTCGTCAGCGGGTGATCGTTGACCCTAGGGTTGCTTACCGTGACGAGAGCATGGGGATGGATGAGGCGGCGACGTTCATGGCGCATGCCGGCCTGTGCGGCACTGGCCGGAGTCGTCCTTGCGGCGACGGGATGCACGAGCGGTGCGCAGGACTCGGCCGGCGACGACATGGCGCCCGAGGCGCGGACGTACTTGTCGCGTTGCGCCGTCACCAGATCGACTGGGCCGATCTGCGGAGCAAAGCGTTCTCCCAGGCTCGCGGAGCGCAAAAGCCCGCGGACACCTACGGGGCGATCGAGTCGGCATTGCAGGCGCTGGGCGACCGGCACAGTACCTTCTGGAAACCGGAGCAGGCCAAGGAGACCCTGAAGGCGTCGATCGCCTCTTTCGAACCTCCGCAGGGCCGCGCCCTGAAGAACGGCATCGGGTACCTCTCGCTGACCGCGGTGGACGGTTCCCAGAAGACGTACGACGCGTACGTACGGCAGGGCCGGGACGCCGCGACGAAGGCGGACGGGGCGGGAGCCTGCGGCTGGGTGGTGGACCTGAGGCGGGAGACCGGTGGCGGCATGTGGCCGGTGCTCGCCGTGGCCGGGCCGATTCTGGGCGACGGCACGGCGGGGATGTTCGTCGATGCGGACGGCAGGAAGTTCGTCTGGTCGATCAAGGACGGTGCCCCGTACCTGGACGGCAAGCCGCAGGCAGGGGGCGCCGGTCGACCCCTGGGCCGAGGCAGGCCGCCGGTCGCCGTGCTGACCGGCCGGCAGACGGCCAGTGCGGGTGAGGCGGTCGTGGTGGCCTTCCGCGGACGTCCGGACACCCGGTTCTTCGGCGAACGGACCCAAGGCGTCCCGACGGGAAACGTGCCGCACCGCCTGTCCGACGGCGCCATGATCATCCTCACGGAAGTCAAGGACGCCGACCGCACGGGCCGCACCTACGAGGCGGCGATTGCGCCGGACGAGGAAGTCGTCAAGGACCCCCGCCCGGCGGCCCGCCACCAAGACGCCGTCCTGGACGCGGCCCAGAACTGGCTGCTCGAGCAGGGCGCCTGCCGACGACGGTGAACTGCTGTCTGGTCACTCCGAAGGCTCGTTGACCGAGAGCCGGACCCTCCGGGGCCGGTCGGCCGTCGGCAGCGGCCGGTTTCCCCGGCTGGTGCGCTACTCCTCAAGCACTCGCTCCCGTAGTGTGCGCGTCATGCGGATGCTCCGTCAGGTGATCGTGTTCGATGCGGCCGACCTCCATACGGAAAGCACGTTCTGGGCCGGCATGCTCAGCGGGTACGTATTCGAGGATGACGATTGGCACAGCGTCATCGACGCTGAAGGAGAGTGGCGGATCGGCGTGCAACTGGCGCCGAACCATGTCCCGCCCGACTGGCCGCATGGGACGACCCTCCAGCAAGTGCATCTCGACCTGCATGTCAACGACCCGCGAGCTGCGCACGAGGAGGCCATCGCCCTGGGTGCCCGGCTCCTTCAGCCGGCGCCTGGTCTTGATGCCGTCGAGGGACACCAGGTGTATGCGGACCCGGCCGGGCACCCGTTCTGCATCGGCTGGGGACATCCCTCCCGAGAGACGCTCGCGGCGTATGTCGCCGACCGCTTGAGACAGACAGAGCCAAGTCAAGGAACCTAGGACCCATCGTTCGGCTCACGTTGTACAAGGCTGCCGGCTGGGACGCCGATCGTGGCGTCCACGGTGGCGCGGAGGACTTCCGCGAGGGCTCACTGGAGCAGTTCGATGTGCGGATGGTCCGGGGACGTCGGGCAGACGTGGAGTTGGAGGTTGCAGCCGCCGACGATGTCGATCAAGGTGAAGTTGCCGGCCCGGGCGCCCAGGGGAGGCGGGGCCGGGCTCGTCGGTTCCTCCTCGGCGATCCAGGTCCCGCTGCCGCCGTCCCATTCCCAGGAGGCGATGGTGAGGAGCGGGACCTGCTCGGTGGTGCACTCGGGGCAGGGGCGGGGCTTGGGGTCGGTGGGGCTCCAGCGGGTCCAGCCGCCGGTCTTCCAGCCGGGAGCGGTGGAGAGGTTGTTCAGGTAGAGCTCGCCCGGGTCGTCCGCGTACGTGTTGTACCGCGCCGGGTCGATCGTCTCCCAGCGGCTCATGTCGTCCAGCTGGTCCCGAAGTTCCCTGTCCAGCTCCGAGGGGTTGGGGTACTCGGTGACCTGCTCCGGTGAGAACAGGCACGAGGCGCCGCCGCTCGGCCGCCGCGGCGCGATCTTGGCGGAGGAGCCGGATGTCGTCCGGGGAGCGGACCACCGACGCCGCGTGCCGGTCGTGCGGCTCGCCGCGGTACGGCTACGGCTCGTCGGCGGGCCACAGGAGCGGCCCGCCGACAGAGCTGTCGTGCACGGTCGGCGAACCGGGCCGCGGGTGCAGCCGGGTCGCCGTGCGCGCCAGCGGAGCCAGCTCAGGAAAGAGGGCCGTCACGTCGACTGGCCGCGGAGGGGTGGTGAATATGGCGTTCACAACGGTGATGCTGCCAGCAGCGTCTGACAATGGGTGTACCGATCCACGTCAGACCCGTCTGGCCGGCCGGGCAGGACGAACACGATCCACTGATCCAAACGAATACTGCCTAGACCAGGGCCTGTCCTGTCGATCTCGGTCGTCAGCGGTCACACGCCGATGAAGCTCACCGTTTCCGTCATGTCCGCCCGTCCTGTCCGCAGCCTTGGTGTGCCCTTCTTCTCGAATCCCACTGAGATGCCGCAGAACAGTACGAGCTCGTCGTCGGCTCCGACTGTTCGGCTGACGGTCTTGCGGTACATGGTCCACATCACCTGGGGGCAGCTGTGCAGCCCTTCCGCCCTCAGCAGCAGCATGACCGTCTGCAAGTACATCCCGGCGTCACCCCACTGTCCGGGCCCCATCGTCCGGTCGAGGTAGCAGAACAGGACGACCGGCGCCCCGAACGCCTCCGAGTTCAGTGCGGCGATCTTCTTGGGCCGCTCAGGATCGTCGCGCTCGATCCCCAGAGCTTCGTACCGTTGGGTGGCCGCGGCGGCGAAGCGGTCCAGATACGGCGAGGTCAGTTCGTCCGGGTACATCGGATACTCCCGCTCGTCACCCGGATCGCCTGCCAGTGCCCGGGCGGTCGTGCGCCTCTTCAGTTCGGCCAAGGGGTCACCGGTCACGACGTACACATGCCACGGCTGGAGGTTGCCGCTGGACGGAGCCCGCGTCGCTGCGGTCAGCACTCGCTCGAGCACCTCCTTGCGTACCGGCTCATCGCTGAACGCCCGCACGGCCCGGCGACTGTCCACGGCCTCATACACGTCCACGTCTTCGCGTCCTCCCCTTCAACGGTCCCTCCACCGTATTCAGTGGTCAGTACCGGGCATCGCCGGGGGCTGGACGACGTCCCGGCGATCAATCCTCTCGTCGGCGGGCCCGTGGGAGACAGAGGTGACGTGACAGATGCTCAGCGCGAGCGGCTGGAGCCGCTTCTACCGGTGAGCAACGGGCGTTGCGGCAGGTGACGGAACTGCCGCCCGCCGGCGGGGGTGCCTCAGCGGCCGGCGCCCGAGCGCACCGCGCGTCCCACCTTCGCGCGCAGCGCGACGAACGTGTCGGAGCCCCGGGTGGTGATCTGGTCCCGTTCCTCGGGCAGGTCCACCGGCAGGTCGAGCACGATGTGAGCGGCCGGTCCGGGCGAGAGGACGACGACCCGGTCGCCCACGTACACGCTTTCGTCGATGTCGTGGGTGACGAGGACGGTGGTCGTGCCGTCGGCGCGGTGCACCTGCCGCAGCAGGTCCTCCAGGTCCTCGCGGGTCTGGGCGTCCAGGGAGCCGAACGGCTCGTCCAGGAGCAGCAGGGCGGGGCGGCAGACCAGCGCGCGGGCCAGCGCGACGCGCTGCTGCATGCCGCCGGACAGCTGCCAGGGGTGCTGCCGTACGGTGCTGGTCAGGCCGACGCGCTCCAGCATGCGGTCGGCCGCCGCGCGCCGCTCGGCGCGGCGCAGTCCCCGGCGGCGCAGCGGCAGGGCCACGTTGTCGCGGACCGTCAGCCAGGGCAGCAGCGAGCGGCCGTAGTCCTGGAAGACGACCGCCAGCCGGTCGGGCACGCCGGTGACCGGGGTGCCGTCGAGGCTGATCGTGCCCTCGCGCGCGGGAAGCAGACCGGCGATGGTGCGCAGCAGGGTGGACTTGCCGCAGCCGGAGGGGCCGGCGACGCACAGCAACTGGCCGTCGGGCACGGTGAGGGTGATGTCGTGCAGGACCCGGTGGTCGCCGTAGCCCTGGCCGAGGCCGTCGAGGCGGAGCATGCCGGGCCGTCACCCCGCCCACGGGTCGGTGTACATCGCGCCCTCGGTCGCGGCGACGCGCAGGTGCAGCAGGCGAGGGCCGTCCTCGTCGCCGGCGTCGAGGACGCGGTCCAGGGCGGCGGGCAGGTCGGCGGGGTCGGTGGCGTGGTCGGCCGGGCAGCCGAGGGCCGCGGCCAGGGCGGGGAAGTCGATGCCGGTGATGTCCGTGCCGGGGACGGGGCTGACGCCGATACGGCGGCCCAGGGAGCGCACGGCCGCGTAGCCGCCGTTGTCGAGGAGGACGTAGCTGACCGGGGCTTGGTGGCGGGCGGCGGTCCACAGTGCCTGGACCGAGTACAGCGCGGAGCCGTCGCCGAGCACGCACACCACGCGGCGCCGGTCGGCCAGGGCGCGCCCCACGGCGAGCGGCAGGCCCCATCCGAGGGCGCCGCTGCCGGTGGTGAGGAAGCCGCCGCTCGCGTCGACGGGTACGCGCGCGTGCAGGGCGTCCCGATGGCTGGGCGCTTCCTCGACGAGCACCCGGTCGCGGGGCAGCCGCGCGCGCAGCAGGTCGAAGACGAGTTCGGCGGTGATCCCGGGTCCGGGGGCGGCGGGCGGCGGGGTCTGGCGGGGCGGGGGCGGTTTCCGGTCGGTGGGGGCCAGCTGGGCGGTGAGCCGGGCGAGGGCCGGCTTGAGGCAGGTGACGATGCTGGTGCCGGTGGGGAGCCAGGCCGCCTGTGCGGGGTCGCAGTCCAGGTGGAAGAGCTCGGTGCCCGGGTGCAGGGGTGGTGCGTCCTCGGCCACGTGGTACGTGAACACCGGTGCGCCGAGGGCCACCACCACGTCGTACGGCGCCAGGCGCGCGGCGAGCGCGCCGGGGACCGGTGGCAGGAAGCCCTGGAACAGGGGGTGGGTCTCGGGGAAGCCGGAGCGGCCGGACAGGGGGCTGATCCATACCGCGGCGCGGGTTCGCTCGGCCAGCGCCCGTGCCTCGGGCAGCGCCTCCTCGTCGTCCACGCCCGGGCCGACCACGAGCGCGGGGCGCGCGCAGGCGTCCAGGCGGACGGCCAGCGCGGCGAGGGCGTCCTGGTCGGCGGTGTACGCGGCGTGCACGGTGCGCGGCCGTACGGGCTCGGCGGGCTCGTCCCAGTCGTCCTCGGGGACGGAGACGAACACCGGGCCGCGCGGGTGCGTCATCGCGATGCGGTGGGCCTCGGCCAGCACGGCGGGCACGTCGGCGGCGCGTTCGGGCTGCCGGGCGAACTTGACGTAAGGGCGCGGGAACCGGTCGGGTTCGTCGGCGCCGAGGAAGGGCCGCAGCTGGATCAGGGAGCGGGCCTGCTGGCCTGCGACGATGAGCAGCGGGACGCGGTCGCGGTGGGCGTTGAAGACGGCTCCGAGGGCGTGGCCGACGCCGCCGGCCGAGTGCAGGCTGACGAACGCGGCGCGCCGCGTGCCCAGGGCGTGCCCGGCGGCCAGGGCGACGGCGGTGGACTCCTGCAGACCGAGCACGTAGGTGAAGTCCTCGGGCCAGTCGCGGAACATGCGCAGCTCCGTCGAGCCCGGGTTGCCGAAGGCGGTCGTCATGCCCGTCTCGCGCAGGAAGCGGACGACGGCCTCCCGGACGGTGGTCCGGGCGCGGTGGCCGGCGTGCAGGCTCATAGGGTTCTCTCCCTTCGACTCTTACCGCCGACGAGCCGTCTCTCGGCCGCCAGCAGACCGGTGTTGAGCACATGGCCGAGTACGCCGAGCAGCAGCAGCACCGCCCAGACGGTGAGCAGGTCGGAGCGGGACTGGGCGTCGGTGAGGGCGAAGCCGATGCCGTTCGCGGAGCCCGGCAGCAGTTCCGAGAAGACCATGAGGATCAGGGACAGCGACAGGCTCAGCCGCAGGCCGGCGAAGATGTGCGGCAGCGCGGAGGGCAGCAGCAGGTACCGCAGCCGTTCGACGGGGGTCAGGCGCAGCACGGCGGCGACGTCCAGGCGCAGCGGGTCGGTGGCGCGGGCGCCCTGCGCGGTGTTGACCAGTACCGGCCAGACGGCGCTGAAGACGATCGACGCGAGCTGCATCGGCGTACCGAAGTCGAACAGGACCACGAACACCGGTACCAGCGCCGGGGGCGGGACGGCGCGCGCGAACTGCAGCACCGGATCGCACAGCGCGTACGCCCGGCGTGAACGGCCCACGGCCATGCCGAGGGCGATCCCGGCGACGGCGGCGAGCGCGAAGCCGGCGGCCAGGCGGCCCAGGCTGGGCAGGATGTCGGTGAGGGCGGCCGGGGTCAGGAACAGGTGCCGGGCGGGGCCGGAGAACCACAGCGCGTGGGCGTGCCGCACGATGCGCAGCGGCGGTGGGAAGGACACGCTGGGGTGGGTGGCCGCGGCGGCCTGCCAGGCGGCCCCGGCCACGACCAGGACGAGCAGGCGCAGCAGGGGGTCGCGCAGGGCGCTTCTCGCCCGGTTCACCGCGTGTCCTGCGTACGGTGGTCCGGCGTCCACGGGAAGAGCCGGCGCTCGCCGTACACCAGGACGGTGTTGACGGCCAGGCCCAGCGCGCCCGCCCAGACGACGCCGGCCAGGACGTCTCGGGCGCCGTCGGTGGCGAGTTGGGCCTGGGCGATGAAGATGCCGAGACCCCGGCCGAAGCCCGCGAGGAGTTCCGTGGCCACGGCCAGGATGAGGGCAACGGCGGCGGAGATGCGTATCCCGGCGGCGATGAACGGCGCGGTGGCGGGCAGTTCCACGCGCAGGAGTACCGCGATGCGCCCGAAGCCGAAGGCGCGCAGGGTGTCCTTGGCGAGCGGGTCGGTCGCCCCGATGCCGTAGACGGTGTTGAACAGCACCGGCCAGACGGACGCGTAGGCGATCAGCGTGACCTCGGTGCCGGTGCCGGTGCCCAGCAGCAGGGACACCAGCGGGATCAGCGCGACGGACGGCAGTGGCCGCAGGAACTCCACGATGGTCCGGGCGGCGGCGCCGAGCAGCGGCAGGCTGCCCAGCAGCAGCCCCAGCGGCACCGCGATGGCACAGGCGAGGCCGAGCCCGAGTGCAAAGGCCCGCAGGGTGGCGCCGACCTGGCCGAGGAAGGCGGGGTCGCCGGCCAGACGGACGGCCCTGGCCAGCACCTCGGAGGCCGGCGGGAGGTAGGCGCGGCCCACGATCCCGGCCCGGCCCAGCGCCTCGCAGACGCCGAAGGCCAGCGATGCGCCGAGCGCGCCGAGGCCGAGCCGCTGTCCCCGGCCCGTCCGGGGCGCCGCGCTCCCCTCCCTCATGTGATCAGCAGGGTCGCCGGATCGACGGGCTTCTTCAGCAGCCCCTGCCGGATCATGAGCTGGGTGAGGCGGCGCAGTTGCGCGGGGTCGGTGGCGGTGGCGTAGGCGGGCAGTCCGACGGAACGGGCCTGGTCCGCGGTCACCTTGGTGTATTTCGGCAGTTCGGCTCGTACGGCGGCCGGGTCGCGGGCCGCGATCCGTGAGGCGGCCTCGACGGCCCGCCTGAAGGCGGCCGCCGCCTTGGGGTGTTTCTCGGCGTACTGCCGGGTGGTGACGTAGCCGCTGATGGGCAGGGAGGCGACGGGGCCGGACCCGCCGTCGGCGAGGACGCGGGCGCCGGCCTGGGACTGGATCGCGCTGTCGAAGGGTTCGGCCGCGTGCACGGCGTCGACCTGGTGGCGTTGCAGCGCGGGCCCCATCTGGGGGAAGGCGATCTGTCGGTAGACGGGGTGGCCGAGGCCCCGCTGGTCCAGGATCGCGTCGAGGGTGAGCGACTGGATGTTGTTGAGGATGTTGACCGCGACCTTCTTGCCCGGCAGGTCGGCGAGGGTCTTGATGTCCGAGTCCTTGGGCACCAGGACGTCCATCATGTGCGGGGCCATGCGCACGCCCTCGCTGATGATGCGCAGGTCGAGGGTGCCCTTCTCATCGGCCTGGAGGAACGTGACGTAGTTGGCGCCGGCGATCACGTCGACCTGGCCGTTGGCGAGGGCGGGCAGCGCCTGGATGCTCTGCTGGACGGGCTGGATACGGACGTCCAGTCCCTCCTTGGCGAACAGCCCGCGGTCCCGGGCCAGATACAGCGCGGCACCGTCGGCCAGCGGCAGGGCGGCGACGGTCACCGTCTCCCGCCCGCTCGACGAGGCCCCGGAGCCACCGCCACCGCCGCCGCATCCGGTGAGCGACAACGCGAGAAGCGCTGTCACGGCTGCGGTCCTGCCTCTGATCCCCCGTAAGTGACATGACGTCATGAACCGCATGGGTATCAGATTATTGTCATGAACACTACCGGCGGCGCACGATTCTCCCGCAGACGCGCGAGAGCGCCTGTGGCGATGCATACCCGGATCAGCCGCGGCGACACGCTTCCCGGACGATGAGACCGCTGTGGCTGCGACGCGGCGAGCACCGGCACGAGGCACAGTCCGGTGCGGTCCCCGCATGGCGGGGAGCGCTTCCTGCGCCGCCGGGTGAGGCGGCCTATCGGCTGCGGCTCGCCCGACCGGACAGGCGGGCGCAGTGGTGGGCGACGGTGTCGGCGAAGGCGCGGGCCAGTGGGGAAAGGGCGTCCCAACGGCGAACAGCCCAGCCGGCGGTGAGCGCGGGGAGGGCGGGGATCGGGACCAGCCGCAGGTCGGGGTGGCCCGGGCCGGTCCACTCGGGCAGGGTCGGGACGACCGCGTGACCGAGCCCGAGCCCCACCAGCAGGATCGCGGTGTCCCAGTCGGTGACGCTGGTGTCGAAGACGGGCCGGACGCCCGATTCGGCAAGCCACGTGCCGAGTTGGGTGCGCGCCGTGGAGTTCTCCGGGAGGCCGATGAGCCGGGCGTCCTGCAGGTCCGCGGGCTCGATGGAGGGCTTGGCGGCGAGCGGGTCGCCGGCCGTGACGGCGAGTGACCAGGGCAGGTCGACGACGGGCCGCTGTTCGACGGCGCCGCCGGCCGGCCGCAGGGTGATCCAGGCGAGGTCCACCGCGCCGGCGGCGAGCGCTTCGAAGCAGCCTCGGCTGGACGTCTCGGTCTGGAACTCCAGGCTGGCCCGCGGGAAGCGCCGGCGGAACTCGACCACGGCGGCGGCCATGAAGTGCCGGACGGTCGTGGCGCCGGTGGTGACGCGCACCGATCCGCCCTCCGCGCGGGCGAGTTCCTCGATGCGGCGCACGGCTTGGTCGATGCGCCCCAGGCCCTCGGTCACCGCCGTGTGCAGCAGTTGCCCCGCCGGAGTCGGCGCCACCCCGCGCGGGAGCCGTTCGAGCAGGCTGAGTCCCAGCTCCCGTTCGAGTCGCTTCACGTGCTGGCTGACTGCCGACTGCGTGCAGTCCAGGTCGCGGGCGGCAGCACTCAGCGCGCCGGTTCGGCAGACCGCGGCGAAGACACGGAGATCGTCAAGAGTCATGAGATCCAAGCTTAAGCTTGGGTCTCGCAAGCAAAAACCGTGGATTGACTTGTACCGTGCCAGGCTTGATCATCGTTTCCGGGCCCCAGGGCGGCAACCCGCCCGCTGTCTCGACCGCGATCCGGACGCGATCCCGACACGGGCGGGTGCCGACCCGCCACGGGCCGACCGGCTTCCCGGCCTCTCAGGACAGGAGCACATGTGAGCACGACCAAGCTGACAGTGGCCGTTCTCGGCCCGGGCGGCGTCGGCGGCCTGATCGGCGCGCTGCTCGCCCGCGACGGGCACCGCGTCATCTGCCTGGCCGGCGAGCGGACCGTCGCCGCACTGCGTCAGGACGGGCTGCACGTCGACAGCGGCCAGTACGGGACGTTCACCACGGCGGTGGAGGCCGACACCGAGCTGCGCGAGCCGGTGGACGCGATCTTCGTGACGGTCAAGCAGACCGCGCTCGCCGAGGCGCTCGATCGCATTCCGCCCGAGGTGGTCGGCACGGCGGTCGTGGTCCCGCTGCTCAACGGCCTCGACCATCTGACCCTGCTGCGCGAGCGCCTTCCCTCGGCCCGCGTCGTCGCGGGAGCCATCCGGGTCGAAGCCACCCGTACCTCACCCGGTCGCATCACCCACACCAGCCCGTTCGCCGACCTCGAACTCGCGGCCCCGGCCGAGGAGTTCGCGGAGCCGCTGCGGCAGGCCGGACTGGGCGTGACCGTGCGCGAGGACGAGAGCGCGATGCTCTGGGACAAGCTGGCCTTCCTCGCCGCGTTCGCCCTGCTGACCACCCGTCACCACACCGATGCCGGCACCGTACGCAGCCGGCACCGCTCCGAACTGCTCACCGTCCTCGACGAGATCGCGGCCGTGGCCCGCGCCGCCGGAGCGCATCTGACCGCCGACGGCCTGCTCTCCTTCTTCGACCGCGTCCCCGAGACGATGAAGTCCTCGATGCAGCGCGACGCCGAGGCCGGCCGGCCGCTCGAACTCGACGCCATCGGCGGCGCCGTCCTACGCGCCGGAGCCTCCTACGGCGTCGCCACCCCGGCCACCGCCCGGCTGGTCGCCGAGGTGGCGCAGTCCGTACGGCGAGGGGCGTGATGTCACGGTCCGCCCCTGCGCACCGGCCCCGGATCGAGGCGTTCCTGTGCGCGCACGGGGCCGACCGGATGCCCCACCCCGGCGGGACTCTCCTGGACCACCTGCGCCGCGTCGCCCGACTCCTCTCGGCCTGGGGCGCCGAGCCGGCCGTCCAGCTCGCGGGGTTGTGCCACGCCGCCTACGGGACGGACGGATTCGATGGGGCGCTCCTGGACACCGCCGAGCGCGCGGTGCTCACCGAACTGATCGGTGACCGTGCGGAGGCTCTCGTGTACTTGTACGCGAGCTGCGACCGGGCGGTCGTCCACCCACGCCTGGGCGCCGGGCGCCCGGTGACCTTCCGCGACCGCTTCACGAGCCGCGACCACACACCGGCCGAGGCCGACGTACGCGCCGTCCTGGAGATCACGGCTGCCAACGAGCTGGACGTACTGGCCCACAACGCCGACTTGGCCGAAGCCCACGGCCCGGCCCTGTACCGCCTGTTCGCCCGTTCACGCGAACTGCTGTCCGCCTCCGCGTGGGAGGCCTGCGCCGAGCAGCTCGCCCGGTACGCCCCCGAGCCGGGGATCGTGATCAGCGACTTGGACCACCTGGTGCTGACCGTCGCCGACGTCGAACGGACCATCGCCTTCTACCAGGAGGTCCTCGGCATGCGGGCCGTCACCTTCGGGAACGGGCGCCGCGCGCTGTCCTTCGGCAACAGCAAGATCAACCTCCACGAGGCCGGCCGGGAACTCCTCCCTCACGCCGCTCGCCCGACCCCTGGCAGCGCGGACCTCTGCCTGGTCACCGAGGCTCCGCAGGAGCAGGTGCTGGCCCACCTGGCCGCCTGCGGCGCACCCGTGGAGGAAGGCCCGGTACCGCGCACCGGCGCCCTCGGCCCGGTCCTCAGCACCTATCTGCGCGATCCGGACGGCAACCTGGTCGAAATCTCCACCTACACCTGAGCGGCCATGGGACGAGTGACGTAGTGAACCGGCCCGGCTGCCTTCACCAGGGCGTCCATCGGAAGTGGATCAGCCGGCCCAGGTCGTCGTGGTGAGTTCGACGAGGTGCCGTGCCGTGCCGGCAGGATCGACGATCTGATGGAGGTGCGCGCCGGGCAGGTGCGCCACGCGCCAGCCGCGTTCGCGCGCTTCGACGGCGCAGTCGTCGTACGGCGGGCCGAACAGCAAGTACGAGCAGGGATGGTCGTCCCAGCCGTCGGGGACCGGGATGTGCTGCTCGTAGTACGACAGCGGCAGGGTGGGCTGCTCCTCGACGACTTTCTGCCGCATCACCGGTTCGGAGAACATGGGTGCGACGTCTGCCTCGTCCCACCAGTCGGTCCAGCGTGGCAGCCTGCCGTTCACGGCCATCGGGCGGACGAACTCCAGCAACTCGGGTGAGGCGACGGGCGTCGGGCCGATCCGGGCCGGCAGCGCGGCATCGACGAAGACCGAGCTGGTCACCGGATGGTCGAGGCCCGAGCGGATCACAGGGAGAAACAGGCCCGCGTTGCTGTGTGCCACCAACGTGACCGGGCTGCCGGCCGGGACCCGCCGCAGATCGTCGCGCACCGAGTCGACGACGCGGGGCCAGAAGGGCGGAGCACCGGCGCCCACGTTCAGCAGGGACGGCACCCGCACCTGGTATCCGGAGGCGGTCAGGTGTTCGGCCACAGGGTGCCACGTCAAGGGGCCCACGGACGGACTGTGCACGAGAACGAAGACCGGCTGCATGGAACGATCCTGTCGCCCACGCCATCACGGCCGCGACTGTCTTTGCCGACAGCAGAACGCTCGACTTCGAAGAGGCTGACGCGCTTTCCCGTCCGAGGCAAGCACAGCGCCTCGCCAAAGGCATCGAGGGGTACCACCGAGACACCGCCACGCCGGACGGATCGCCGGCACCGCCTGGTCCAGTGGAGGTCGAGCTTTTTTACGGAATCATGGCTTCCACCATGGCGAATGCAACCTTGTCATGATCAGATCTAGGAATGCTCGGCTTCCTCCTCCGGCTCCTGCCCTTCTGGGTCCGCGAGCCCTTGCTCATCGTGCTCGGGTCCGTACTCGGCGTGCGCATCATGTATCTCGGCGTCCACGACCACGACTGGGGCGCGTCCGGTCTCGGTGCGGTGTTACTCGTGTTCACGGCCATCCGCGTCGCCGGGGTGATCCGTGCGCTGCGCGCACGCCGGAACCGGGGTGCGGCGGCGACACACGTGAACGCCGCGGGCACGGCGGGGGGCGACGCCTCCGCCGGGACGCAGGCCCAGGTCCAGGCGGAAGCGGGGCCTCACCCGGACCCGGCCGCTCAGGAGAACGCCGCTGCGGAGAACGCCACTGCGGGGAGGGTCGTCCCGGGGAAGGCCGTTCCGGAGAGGGCCGTTCAGGAGAAGGAGCCCAACGCGTGGCTCCAGGCCGTCGCGGCCGTCGCCGTGTTCGCGGCGATCGGGGCCGCGCTGTGGCTGGTTCCGGACAAGCTGACATCCGCCGACAGCACGCCGAAGGCCGTCTCGTGCCCGAGCGGGGACCACGAGGAACTGCCCACGGCCTACCGCCAGAACTCCCGGGCCGTGACCGGCGACGAGCTGTGCAAGGCACTCAACCGGCCCGATCTGGCCCAGCTCCTCGGTACCCCAGGAGAGATCGCGGACACGGCCTCGGGCACCAACGGCACCGCTCCCCTCACCGACGGGAAGGTCGCCCTGCCGGAGGCCAAGATCACGTTCGACACGTACTCCGTGAACCTCTCGGCCACGTACAACGAGATGACGACCGCCCAGTACGTGAAGCTGATGAGGTTCGGGGGCGAGCAGGACGTCAGGACGCTCACCGTCCTCGGGCGGCCCGCCGTCCTGTCCTCGGACCACACCATGAAGATCGAGATCAGTCTCGGGGCCGGCGCAACCGGCGGAACCGGCGGACCGGTCGAACAGGGCCCCCTCGCCAGGACGTTGACCGTGGCCCTCGACCGGAAGGACCGGGGCGGCTACTACGACATCACCGTGTGGAGCGAGTCCGGAGCGCTCCCGGACGACAGCCGCCTCTCCGCCATCGCCGAGAAGATCATTCCGACGATCCCCGAACGACCCGCTCGATAGGACGCCCCGGGAACTCCCGGAGTCGGCTGGTGCCGGTCGAGGAAAGTCCGCACACCCTGGACCAGGGTGTCGTAGGCGGGCGCGTCCACCCGCCGTCGGACTCGGTCATCGGCAGCTCGGGGGCCCCGGCTGGGCCGCTGCCGTTCGGCGGCAGCGGCCTTCCTCCTCAGCCCAGATCGAAGGTGTTGGGCAGGCCGAGCCGGTAGCGCACCTCGTCGATGCGTTTGAGGGGCTCCAGTTCCTGGGGGCGGTACAGCTCCCAGATCCGGCATCGTTCGGCGTTTGAGCCGTCCTGGTCGAGCAGCGCGTTGACGGCCCGTCGCGCCGACTCGTTGGCGCCTTCCATCGTCGCCAGGTCCACGTCGGTGCGGACGTAGTCGCCGGCGAGGAAGAGGTTCGGTACGGCGGTTCTCGCCGACGGGCGGTTGTAGAGCGTCCCCGTGGGATGGATCAGCAGCGGTTCGCGGTTCTGCGGATCGGGACCGCCGAGCCCTGTCACGGCCGGATCCATGAACCAGCCGAGCCGGTCGGTGTCCGTGAGCGTCGTCTTGCCGGAGTCGTTCAGGGCGTCCTTCAGTTGCGCCCAGCACTCCTCGACGATCTCCTCACGCGTGCACTCACGGGCCGTCTTGCCGTACAGGATCCCCGGCCGGTCCCACTCCGAGACGATCGCGGACAGGCAGTCGTGGGCGCGTCCGTCGCCGTAGTCGCTCGAGAAGTTCCGTACGTCCCAGAACTGCGCCTGCCCGATCGCCGTCACCGACCAGGGTGAGTCCAGACAGTTGATGTGCCCGTGGACGACGGGGGTCGGCGTGCCGAGGTAGAAC
The DNA here is from genome assembly GCF_040628575.1 of Streptomyces sp. NPDC006393. Taxonomy (NCBI): domain Bacteria; kingdom Bacillati; phylum Actinomycetota; class Actinomycetes; order Kitasatosporales; family Streptomycetaceae; genus Streptomyces; species Streptomyces sp. NPDC006393. Next base: position 28,595 of record NZ_JBEXZD010000048.1, on the reverse strand, counting down.
TGCACACCGGTCATCCAGTCCGTCTGCAACGCGTCGCACCGGGCGAGTTGCGGGTCGGCCGCGCGCAGGGCGGTGCCCCAGGTGCGCCGGGCGTGCTCGACGGGCATGGCGCTGACGTAGTGGTCGGCGGTGACGGTGCGTTCGTCGCTCCCGTCACGGGCGGAGACCCTCACGCCGGTGACGCGCCCGCCCGCGTACAGCACTTCGCGCACCTGCGTGCCGAGCACGAACCGGACGCCCAGGGAGCGCAGGTGTGCGGACCAGGGGTCGATCCACGCCTCGCTCGTGGGTGCGTTGAGCACCCGGTCGATGTCCGCGTCGCCGTCCATGCCGCGGCCGAGCAGGCCCCACAGCAGCAGCGCCTCGATGATGACGCGGCCGACGGTGCGGGTGGAGGCGATCTGGGCGCGGGTGGCGACAAGGTTGCGGGTCTGTCCGATCCCGAGGAGCGTGCGGTACTCCTCGCTCATCCGCTCGGCGCGGATGAACTCCCACCAGGAGGTCTTCTCCCACTGGTCCTCGCGGCGTGCGTCGCAGCTGGTGAGGTGGACGAGGACGCGGTCGGCGAAGTAGGCGGCCTCGTGCGCGGGCAGCCGGCTGCCCAGGTCGAGGACGGAGAGGATCTGGTCGCGGATCCAGGACGGGGTGATGTCGCCGGGCGCCGGCGGGGTGGTGACCCGCCTGAGGGGGAAGTGGAGGTCCGGGCGGCCCGCCTCGCGGGCGAAGAGCGCCTCGGTACCGCTGCGGAGGTTGTCGTGGACGCCGTTGGCGTTGCCGGGGAAGGGGATGCGGCGCATGGTGTCCGGCAGGTTCCGGTAGAAGCCCGGGAAGAAGCGGAAGCCGTGTTCGCCGGGCAGGGGTCTGCGGCCGCCCGTGCCGGTGTGCGGGACGTCCATCGAACGGGCCTTGCCGCCGAGGACGTCGTAGTACTCGTAGACGGTGACGGTGTATCCGCGTTCGGCGAGTTCCTGGGCGGCGCTGAGTCCGGAGACGCCGCCGCCGAGGACGGCGACGTGCTGTCCGGCGGGGGTTGCGGCAGCAGCGGCCCGCGGCCATAACGCGAGCGCGCCCACCGCGCCACCGGCACCCGTCAGGAAGCGTCTGCGGGTCGTTCCCTGGTGTCCTGTTGTCATGGATACGGAAGGGTAGGCAGAGCGGGGACGCGGCGACAGGCCGCCGTTCGGTCGCCCACGGCATCCTCACAAAGATGCGGGATTCGTCCGGGAGAAGTCGCTGACCTGGTTTTCATGGTCCGAGGAGACGGAGGGCGAGGGGACGGCTCACGTGAACGGCGGTCCGGCTGCCCGGAGCCCGACTCTCCCTCCCCCCTTCTCCTCCGCGGTGCGCAGTGCGAGTGCCGTCAGTGCCTCGGGGGCACCCATCTGGCCGCGGACCCCGGGAAAGGCGTTGACGTCCACGATCCGCGGTGAGTCGCCGCCGGCGTCGATCAGGTCGACCCCGTACACCTCGAGCCCGAAGAGCGGGCCGATCCCTCTCGCCATCTCCAGCCACCCCTTGGGGAGTTCACGGAGGGCCAGCGACACGGTCTCACGCCCGGCAGTGGGGTCGCCGGCCAGCTCGGAGCGTCGCAGCGCCGCGAACACCTGACGGCCTATCACCCAGAGCTTGCGGTCCCAGCCGTCGTTGGCGGTGTAGGGCTGTACGACCACCGGCTCGTCGGCCCACTGGCCGCACAGGTCATGGAGCCGCCCGGCGTCGTCGATCCGCGCGATGAGGTCACCGCGTCTGCTGTGGCGGCTCTTCACCACCAGCGGATACCTGAGTCCGGGCTCGGCGGTGAGCTGCCGGAGCTTCGCGACGGTTGTGCTGCGCGCGAACGGCAGCCCCGCGGACACCGCCAGTTCCGCCATGCGGGTTCTGTCCTGGCAGAACGCTGTGGCAGAGGACGAGTTCACCACGGGAGCGCCGCGCTCCTCCAGCGCTCTGGCCAGGGCGAGAGCGGGCGCCGTACGCGCCTTGAGGAGGTAGACGTCGGCCGGTGTGTCGGGGATGCGCTGTGCCGCCGCGTCAGCGGGGTCGATCCACTCGACCGTGTGGCGGGGCGTCAGAAGAGCGGTTGTGGCGGCCAGCAGTGGATGGTCGGGCCGCGGCGTGATGAGACCGACCCTCATATGGCCTCTCCGACGGCCGCAGGCATCTGCGCCGGAGTCCGGGCGGCGCGCAAAGACGTCATGACGGTGGCCGGCGGCGGCGCCGCACCTCCGTCGCGTGCCAGTTCCAGGATGGCCCTCGCCACCCGGGCCGGCGCGTCGGGGACCTTGCGGAAGCTCGGAAAGTCGTTGACGTCCACGACCACCGGACCGTCAGGACCCAGGAGCACGTCCACGCCGTACAGGTCGAGCCCGTAGACCTGGCCGACATCGGCCGCGATCCGCGCCACCTCCGTGCTGAGTTCGACGCGCCGTTCGGGGAGCGTGCGGCTCGGGTGGAGCGGCGAACAGCGCTCGGTCGCGTACAACTCGCCGCCGACGCAGTACACCTTGAGGTCGGCTCCGGAGTTGGGCACGTACGGCTGGGCGATCAGGAAGCCCTCGCCTGCCAGCTTCGCTCCCATCTCCTTCAGCCGGATCGGCGACGACACGAGGTGTACGCCGCGACCCGAGCTGCCGTCGGCCGGCTTGACGACCAGCGGATAGTCCGCATCCGGTATTTCGGCCAGCGTCTCCCAGCGAGCCACCGCGTACGTCAGCGGGACGGGCAGCCCGTGGCTGCGGCCGATCGCGGCGGCCAGCGCCTTGTCCCGGACGCCTCTGATGGCGCGGGCGTCGTTGACGGTGGTGAGCCCGACGGCTGCGGCAGCCTCCAGCAGTGTGAGCCCGGGGCCGCCCGACACCGTCTTGAGCACCCACGCGTCGTGGCTGCCCCTGCGCACCGCCTCGGAGACGGGCACCAGCGAGCTGCCGGGGCGCAGAACGTCCACGCTGTGTCCCCAGGAGGTGAGTTGGCGCATCACCTCGACGGGCATGCCGTCATGACGGTATTGCTCCTCCACCAAGAAGCAGAGTTTCATCGGCCTTACCCCATAACCCCTCAACCCGGCGTGCCCGGGCACGCGGCCAGACCACCTGACACATGACAGGTCATGATCTCCTGCGCCCGCCGCTCACTTCACCGGACCCCCTGGGAGGGCATCCGGTTCAGGTAGCCGGCGTTCCGGGATGTTCTCGCGACGGGTGGCGTCGGCGGTCGTTGCACGGCGGGCGAGTGCTCGTCCCGTACCGCCCCCACGCTGCTGCTCGGGGGGAACGGCACGCCTCCACCGCCCGAGAAGCCTGCGGCGGATGCGAGGGCGGCCTGCGGTTGATAGGCAAGCAAGGACTTGCCTATGGTGGGGGCGTGCCAGATGATGTCTTCAAGGCGCTGTCCGACCCGACCCGCAGAACGATCCTCGACGAGCTGACGGAGCGGAACGGCCAGACCCTCTTCGAAATCTGCGCGCGGCTCTCCATGAAGCACGGGCTGGGACTGTCACGTCAGGCGGTCAGTCAGCACCTCGCCGTACTGGAGGCCGCGGGGCTGGTAACGACACGGCGCGAAGGCCGCTACAAGTTCCACAACCTCACCACCGAACCGCTCGAACAGATCGTCTCGCGCTGGCTCAAGCCGCAAGAACCGGAGACCGGAAAATGAAGATCTACGTCGCCCACGTATTCGTCGACGACCAGAACAAGGCCGAGCGCTTCTACACCGACGTGCTGGGCTTCGTGAAGAAGAACGACATCCCGCTCGGCGGCGGCGCCCGGTGGCTGACCGTCGTCTCGCCCGAGAACCCCGAGGGCGCCGAACTGCTCCTGGAGCCGTCCGGCCACCCCGCCGTCCCGCCCTACAAGGAGGCACTGGTCAAGGACGGCATCCCGGCCACCTCCTTCGAGGTCACGGACGTGCACGAGGAGACCGCCCGCCTCCGCGAGAAGGGTGTCGTCTTCACGCAGGACCCGGCCGACATGGGCCCGGTCACCACGGCCGTCTTCGACGACACCTGCGGCAACCTCATCCAGATCGTCCACCACAACGCCTAGCCAAGGCTCGTCACCCGGGCCGCGAACGCCGCCCTGCCCGGTCAGGGCGCCGGCACAACGCTGCCGAACACCTTCCCCGCGTCCATCAGCCGCATGCCGAAGTCCGCCGGCGGCTGCCCACCCGATCGCCTTCGTGGCGGGTGCTCGGTGGCAACTCCTGCACCCCTTTTCCACCCCACGGTGGGCGGGCCTGGGCGGTGCTGCCGGCGATGGCGCGGGATTCCTCGGAATGCCGTGTCCCGCGGAGGATGTGAACGGCCACGATCGCCAGCCAGGCCTCCAGGGCGAAGACCGCGACGCGCTCGATGCCTCCCATGCCAAGGCCCAGATAGGCGCGGCTGAAATGCAGGATCGCTGCGGCAAGGGCGACTGTCCCGATGATCAGCGTGGGAGTCCGAAGGGCCTTGAGCGGTCCGCGGCGGAAGGCCGCTGCGGCGACGAGCAGGCCGACATTGCCCCCGCCCATGATGAACAGCGCGCCCAGAGTGTGCATGTTGAGGCTGACGTCGGCGGGCCACAATGCCGCCGACAGGTACCCGCACGCGCCGATGGCGATCAGGATTCGCGCGGTCTTCGACGCGGAACCCTTCCCCCAGGACGACGCGGTCAGGATCACTCCGAGGACGATGAGCACCGCCGCGGTGGCGGCCGACACGTTGAAGAAGGAGTGCAGCGGAGAGCAGATGTATCGAACCGGCGGATTGTCGGCGGCGTCGGTGTTTTTGCAGTATATGTTCCCCAGATCGCTGATGTTGTTGTTCCGCAGACTGTACGGGGTTTTCCAGCCGAGTTGTGTGATGACGTTTCCGAGCACGAAGACCACCACTCCGGCGAGCCAGAAGACGGCGCCGAGCCTGGTGACGGCGGACTGGTTGTTCCGGCGCTTGGAAAAGGTTGCCGTGGAAGTCATGACGTGAACCTGCCCGGAGTCGTCGGCCGAGTGAGCTCGCGCGGTGTCAGCCGTCGACTCACGATGATCCACAGAGCTATTGCCGCCATCGGGACGGCGGAAAGGAGCATCGGTCCCGTCGGCCCGAGCCCGGCGTCCTGGTCCAGGTACTTCCCCAGGACGACGGAAAGGACCATGTTGTTCCCCGCGTGCGCCAGACTGGCCACCCAGACGCTGCCGCTGCGTATGTAAAGCCACATCAGGAGCACTTCCTGAAGCTGGAACGAGACGGTCCACACCAGGAGGCCGAGCACGACGTGGGAGAAATTGATGTACCCGATGAACGCCAGCGGAAAGTGCCACACTGCCCAGATGAGTCCCGTGACAATGGTGGATGGCAGGAGGCGCCCGTTGAAGAGACGCGGCCGAAGAAAACTCGTCCAGCCGAACTCCTCCCCCCAGTACACCGGGGTGAGCACCACGGAGACCACCATCAGGCCCAGCAGTGACAGGGCTTCCTTCGGACCTGGGAGAACACCGCCGGGGCCGGAGAGGTTGGCGTGCCACAGGCCGAGCACGACCGCAATCCACAGCGTGCACGCCACGAGGCAGGCCGGACCCAGCCAGGCGGCCAGGTAGTACCGCCATTCCGACCTCAGCCGAAGTCGCAGCCCGGCGTCGGCGAACCCCTCGCGGGTGACCCAGCGGCGCACCGCCAGCCCGGCCAGGCCCGGCATGCAGAAGGCCGGAAGTTGCAGCACGGGATTGACCGGGGAAACCCCGAGTACCTTCGTCGCGAAGAACAACCACAGCCATGTTCCACCGAAGGAGACGGCAAGGAAGGCCGCAATTCCCCTCTTCCGTGTCGGCTCGCGGAGATGCGAGGGACTCATCACCTGACGTGTTCTTGGTGGCACGGTCTTTTCGCCTTGATGCGTTCTTTTTCTGCACCACCCGGCAGTTCCAAATTGTCGGCGGCGCAGGCGCAGACCACTGTGACATCAGGCGTAATGCGGCACATCGCTGCTTCGGGCGATCTTCGCATCCCTCTTTTTCGGGATGCCTTTCTGGCTCTTCCGAGGGAGGCCCGTGCGGCGGAATGTGCCTACACTTCACAGTGTGCGCAAGAAGATCCGCCCGCTTGTGAGTCGGGCCACATACCGAGGCTGGTCCTTTGCCTTCCTGGGCGCCGCGGCAAGTGTGCCGCCACTGCTCGTCGCGGCCTTTTCGACGCCGTCGGGAGAGCCGGGCGCCCTGCGCGGCACCATATTCGTCCTGGTCTTCGCCGTCGTGGTCGCTGCCATGGCCTGGCCCCGCGCGACGCGGCGCGCGAGCGTGCGGCTGGCCGACCAGTTGCTGGGCGTGCGGCTGCCCGCGCCCGTGGAGCCGCACGCCTCCCGCTGGGTCGACTGGCTGCGGACATCGGCCTGGCTGGTGGTGCACATGGTCATGGGCGGGGCGGTGACGGCGGTGACCGGACTCGGCCTGTTCGCGGCCGTCATGTTCCCCGCCGTCTGGCTGGGCGCGGGAGGCGGGCTGACCGTCTTCTGGTTCACCGTCCGGGCACCGCACGGATGGCAGGGCGCCTGGACCCTGCTGCCGGCGGCGGGATGCCTGCTGATCGCCGCATGCGTCAGCGCCGCATTGGCGGCCGGGTTGCGGCGGCTTGCCCCGCTCCTGCTCGGACACGGCCGCGCCGAGCGGCTCGCCGCGGCCGAGGAGCGGATGAACCTGCTGGCCCAGCGCAACCGGCTCGCCCAGGAACTGCACGACTCCATCGGGCACACCCTGACCGCGTCCACCATCCAGGCGGCCGTGGCCCGCGAACTGCTGGAACGCGACCCGCAGGCGGCCCTGCGCGCCCTGGGCAGCATCGAGGAGACCTCCCGGGCCGCCATGGACGATCTCGACCACGTCCTCGGCGTCCTGCGGCAGGAACAGCCGTCCACCCGGCCACAGCCCACTCTCGCCGGCCTCGGCCCGCTCACCGAGCGGATGCGCCGGACGGGCGCCGACCTGGCCGTGGACACCACGGGCGACCTGGCACGCGTACCGGCCACGGTGTCACGGGAGGCCTACCGGATCGTCCAGGAGGGCCTGACCAACGCGCTGCGGCACGGCGGGAAGACCGGTATCCGGCTGCGGGTGGCCGCATACGACGGATGGCTGGAGGTGCAGATCACCAACCCTGTCGACGTCGGTGCGGCGGTGCCGCGCAGCCCGCGCCGACAAGGGCACGGCCTGGCCGGGATCGGCGAGCGGGTGCGGCTGCTGCGCGGAGAGGTGTCGGCCGGGCTCATGGACGACGGCTTGCGGTGGCACATCACCGCCCGGATCCCGCTACCGTCGGGATCGTGAACGCATCGACGGAATCCGCCGCGGAGCCAGGCCGGAGGCTGAGCGTGCTCGTGGTGGACGACGAGGAGCTCACCCGCACCGGACTGCGGGCCCTGCTGTCGGCCCAGCCCGACCTCACGGTCGTCGGCGAGGCCGCCGACGGCAGCGAGGTCCTTCCCCTGGTGACCCGGCTGCGGCCCGACGTGGTGCTGATGGACGTGCGCATGCCCCGCATGGACGGCATCGAGGCGACCCGGCGGCTGCGCGGCGAACTGCCCGACCCGCCCAAGGTCGTCATCATCACGACGTTCGAGAACGACGAGTACGTGTGGGACGCGCTGCTGGCCGGTGCCAGCGGCTTCATCCTCAAGCGCGCACCGTCGGCACAACTCGCCCACGCCATCCGGCTCGTGGCGACCGGCGACTCGGTCCTGTTCCCGTCCGCCGTCCGGCGCCTCGCCGCGGACCGACCCTCACCGAGGCCGCGCTCCACCCGTTCGAAACGGCAGGCCGCCACGCTCACCGGCCGAGAGACGGAGATCCTGCGGCTGATGGCCGAAGGGCTCTCCAACCAGGAGATCTCCAGCCGGTTGACGATCACCTTGGAGACGGTCAAGACCCACGTGGGCAACGTGCTGACGAAACTGAACGCCAACAACCGCACTCACGCCGTGGTGCTGGCGTACGAGACGGGCACGCTGCCCGCCCGCCTCGCGGACCCCGAGTGACGGGCCCGTCGCGGTGCGTCTTCTCAGGCGGCCGGTCGCGCCGGGTCGGTGCGCGGCGGCTCCGCGTTCAGAACTCGGTGTGGCTGCGGGCTTGAGGGAAGGGGTGCCACTCTGTGAGCACGATGGTCGCGTCATCGTCGAGCTCGCCGCCGTGGTGTTCCAGGATCGTGTGAATCAGGCGGCGCAGGGCTTCGGGCGCGGGGTCGCCGGCGGCTATGGCGCGGATGATGAAGTCGGCGAAGCGTTCCTCGCCGAAGCGGATCCCACTCGGCGAGCGGGCTTCGGTGACCCCGTCGGTGTACAGCAGGACGCTGTCGCCAGGCTCCATCTGGAAACGGCACACGTGGCGACCCATGCCGGGCTGCATGTTTCCCAGGCCGAGCGGCGGTTGCGACTCCCGCCCGAGTGCTTCGCGCAGTACATCTTGGCCGCGGATGAGCATGGGTGTCGGGTGCCCGCAGTTGACCCACTCGAGGCTGCCGGTGCCGGTCTGCATGTTCGCCAGGACAGCGGTGACATAGCGGTCGGGAAAGACCTCGTGAACCGATGCGTCGATGGTGACCGCGATCTCCTCGAGTCCTGCCCCGTGGCGGCGGGACGAGCGGCAGGCCGCGAGGGCCACGGAGGTGACAAGCCCGGCGGCCAGGTCGTGACCCATGGAATCGAAGATGCCGAGGTGGACCGTGTGATCGAGGGTGGAGTGGTCGAAGGCATCGCCGCCGAGGTCGTAGGCAGGTTCCAGCACGGCGCTGGAGGTGAACCGATCGGTACCGATGGTCCGTGGCGCGAGAAAGGCCCAGACCAGCTCTGAGGGGGGTCGCATGTACCCGCCGACGCGCTGTCGCGCGATGTAGGCATCGCTGTATCCGCCCTTGTCGACCACGATCAGAGCGATCAGGGACACCAGGGCGCGGCAGGTCTCCATCGTGGTGGCATCGATCACCGGGGCCTGGATGGCGACGACGCCCAAGCGCTCTATTCCATCGAGCAAGGGCATCCACAAGAGCAGCCCGTGTCCCATGGCGTCCTCGGTGATGCGGGGAGAGGCCGTCCGGTACGACCAACCGGCGAGTGACCCGTCGATGGGCATGCTGCGCGGCGCCTCGACCCGTGAATCCGGCACCGACACCAGCAGATTCTGCTGCAGGTCAGCGAGGTAGATGGTCAGGTTGCTGATCTGCAGCGATTCGTACTCGCGCCGCAGTGCCTCGGGTAGATCGGTGGGCGCTATGGTCGAGTGCTCCCTCAACAGGCGAAGCACTGCCTGGGCCCGCTCAGGCATCGCTCTCACCAGCTCCCCGCCGCGGCTTGCCCTCTCTGCCAACGCTACGCCCGTCGAGGCATCGGCACCCGCAGGGGCCAACCGATCGCCGCTACGGCCGGCTGAGCTCGTATCCGGCGATCATGCGGTCTCGGCAGGAATCGAGCCGGCGCGGGCCTGGCGGCGGCGCGTCGACAGTCGGTATTCACCGGTCGGCCCTTGCTCCTCGATGGGCGCCACGGGCGGCAGCAGGCCGGGCGGCAGCGCCTTGCGGTGCCGGCGCAGGATCTGCCGCACCGCACGAGCGCGGACAGGAAGAGGGCACCGCCCCTCACCGGCGGCCACCTGATGGGGAGTCAACCGGCCGCCGGCGGTCACGCACAGTTGCTGATCCGAGACGCCCGCTCAATGGCCACCTCGGGCAGCCGTGACTAGGGTCGGAGCACGATCTTGCCGTGGGTGTGCTGCTGTTCCAGCTCGCGGAAGGCGTCTCGCACCTGTTCCAGCGGGTAGGTGCGGGCGATCGGCACCTCCAGCTGTCCGCGCGCGGCAAGCCGGGCCAGCTCGCCGAGTACGGCCGCGCACGCCGCCGCGCCTTCTCCGTAGGTCCGCGCGCCGACCTTGGCCGCGGCCTGCCAGTCGCGGATCGTGTTGATCCGCTCGGGTGGCACGCCCAGTTCCACTGCCAGTGCCACGTAGCCGTCGCCGAAGGTGTCGATGAACGCGTCGACCCTGCCGCCGGACGCCTGACGGATCCGCTCGGCCACACCGGGCCCGTACGCGACCGGGAGAACACCTCGGTCCTTCAACCACGCGTGGTTCCGCTCGCTCGCCAGCCCGATCACCGTGGCGCCGCGCCGCCGCGCGAGCTGCACCGCGAGCGATCCGACGCCGCCCGCCGCACCGGAGACGACGACCGTGTCGTCCGGGCCGGGGTCCACCGCGAACACGGTGGCGTAGGCGGTCGTGCCGGCCACGTACAGCGCCCCGGCCACGTCCCAGGCCAACCCCGCCGGACGGGATACCAGATTCACGTCGTCGACCACGACGAACTGCGCATGGCTCGCCCGCCTGTGGGTGAAGCCCAATACCTCATCGCCCACCGCGAAGCCCCGGACATGCGGGCCGGCCTCCACCACGACGCCGGCCAGATCGCTGCCCTGCCCGGAGGGAAACGCCGCCGGCCAGCGTTCGTGCAGCGCGCCCGTGCGGATGTGCGCCTCGCCGGGCTGGATCCCGGCCGCTCGGACCTCGACCAGCACCTGCCCGGGACCGGGCACCGGCCGTTCCACCTCCTCCACCCGCAGCACATCGATCCCGCCGTACTCGTGAAACCGCACCGCCCGCATCGCGTGATCACCGTACCTTCTCGTCCGGACAAGGCTTGGCCGGCCGCACGCCACAGAACCGACGCCGACCGTGCCACCGCATTCAAAGATCAAGCGCGGATCCGTATTCCCGAGACCGAAAACACCACCGACGGCGATGCCATCCGCGCCCAGGACCCACCCGCGGCCTGATGCGGCCCGTGCGATTCGGGCCCCAGGACATCGGCGGAGAGTGACGGCGGAGGTGGCCGTACACGGGGCATTCTCGCCGGCCGCCGAGACGTGCTCGCCGCCCGTGACGTCGGCGGCAGGGCTGTTGCGACTGTGGACGTGTGGACCTCCGCGACGCCGTCGTGACCCCCGCAACCCGCCGGGTGAGCGTTACTGCCACGTCGGGACGGACCCGCAGGGAGCGTCGTCACCGACAGGTCGTTCCCGTCGCGCGGTGAGCGCCGCACCTCGCATCCGGTGAACGCTCAGGCGCGCCCCTCAACCGGCGGGCCACTCAGCTCTGTCGGGCTGTGTGGTGGCGCCGGTAGTGGCGGGCCACGCGCACGCGATTGCCGCACGCAGGGGAGCACCATTCCCGGCGCGCGTGGTTCTTGACGAAGAACAGCGGACAGTTCGGCGCCAGGCAGGGGCGCAGACGATCGAGGTCGGGTCCGGCGAAGAGTTCGACAGCTTGGTGCGCGATGAGCTGCACGGCCACGTCCGCGACCGTCCCAGGGCCCCGATAGACGCGTGACGGTCGTCCGTCGGTGGGCCAGACGAGCTGGGCCCAGGTCTGCGCGAGAGCGTTCAGTGTGGCGATCGCTTCCGGCCGTGCCAGTTCCGCGGCGGTGGCCGGCGGGCGCGGATCCTGCGTCGCCTCCGCTGCCAGCTGTCGCAGCGCGTCACGCAGCGCCCGCAGAGCGCCGGCCACGGGACGCACCGCGTCCTCGCTCAGTTGGTCGTCCTCTGCCGAGGCCTCGGTTCCGAGGCGGTGGGCGACCGCGCGAAGCCAGGCCGCGGCGCCGGCGTCACTGTCGAGGGCGTCGCACGTGCGGCCGCGGTCCAAGGAGACCGTGTTCATCAGTTCGACCGGCAGCGGTTCCCCCAGCAGCGTCGCTCCCGTGGTCACACCCTCAGTCGTCATACGTCCAGCCTACCACCCAGGCTAATGGATGGATCCATCTCCAGCCATTTGACGACGGCGGAACACTGCGTCATGCTTCTAATGTCTAATCCGCACAGAAACCATTAGGTTCGATGCGGAGGAACGAAGGAGACCGCGATGTCCGCACTGCCCCAGATCAACCCCGCCGAGGCCACCGGTGAGGCAGCCGACCTGCTCGCCGAACTCAAGGAGAGCATCGGTTCCGTTCCCAACATGGCGAAGGCGATGGCGAACAGCCCCGCCCTGCTCAAGGGGTGGATGAGCCTGTCCGGCGCGCTCGCCGGCGGAGTGCTCCCCGCCGCCGTCCGGGAGCGCCTCGCCCTGGCCACGGCCGAGTACCACCGCTGCACCTACTGCCTGTCCGCCCACACTTTCCTGGGCAGGCGAGTCGCCAAGCTCGACGGTGACGAGATCGACCGCGCCCGACGCGCGGAGTCGGCCGACCCGCACGCCGCAGCACTGCTCGCCCTCTCCGACGCCATCGCCCGAGGCCGCGGCACAGTCGACGAGGGCACACTCAAGGCCGCCCGGGCCGTCGGCATCACCGACACCGAGATCGCCGAGGTCGTCGGCAACCTCGCACTCAACATCCTGACCAACTACTTCAACATCGTCGCCGACACCGACACCGAATTCCCCCTCGTCAGGCCGCACCAGCAGGCCTGACGCCCCCGGCGTGCGGGTCGCCACTCCCTGTCCTGCCGACGGCGACCCGCACATCCACATCCATCCACCCGCACCGGGTTCCGCCGTTCGCCGAGAACCAGGCGATTCGGGACCTGCCGAGAGGACGGGACCCATGCCGATGACAGGCGCTCTGCTGGGCCTGCCGACCCGGGACACAGAGGCGGAAGGACCCCGCGAGGAGGTGCCGACGTCCGCCGCGATGACACTTCACGCCGAGGCGGCTCTTGTGAGGAGTGTGCGTCGCTTCGCCGATGCTCTGCTGAGCCTGTGGCGGATCGGCGACGAGACACGGGACGCTGCCGTGCTCATCGTCGACGAGCTGGCCGTCAACGCGGTCGAGCACGGCCGCACCGACATGACACTCCTGCTCACCCTCGACGGCGCAATACTTCGCATGGCCGTCGCCGACACCGGAGCACATGCCCCGAGGCGCGGGGCCGGCGGTGATCCCGACGAGCACGGGCGCGGTGTGGGAATCATCCAGCACCTGTCGGAGCGGTTCGAATTCCATCAGAGCGAACGCCGCTGCCTGGCGTATGCCTGGCTGCGGGTGCAGATACGTCCCGGCACGTCGGTGGAAGCCGGTGCGGCGGCGTGAGCCCGGGGCCCGCCTGCCGTCCGGACAGCTCTCACCGCCCGCCGAGGGCACAGCGTGCGGAAACACTCCGGGAGCCAGCTGCATCACCAAGGGCGACCATAAGCAATCCCACTGACCGAAAGGTGAAGCCGCCGTCTCGGCTGTGATCCGATGTGCGAATGGAGCTACGGGAGTTGCGAACGTTCGTGGCCGTGGCCGAGGAGGGAAGCATGTCCGCGGCAGCGCGTCGCCTGCATGTCAGTCAGCCCGCGCTGTCCCAGACGGTCGGGGCGCTGGAGCGGCAGCTGGGCCTGAAGCTGCTGATCCGCACCAGCACCGGCGTGCGGACCACGGAAGCGGGGCTGACCTTGCTGGGGGAGGCTCGCGCCGTGCTGGCCCGGCACGGCCAGGCGCTGCGCACGATGGCGGTACGGACCACCGAAGCCGCCGGCACCCTGCGCCTGGGCGTACCCGGCTCACTGCCCTTCGACCTGCTCGGCCCCGTCGTCGAGCAAATCGCTTCACTCGGTCCCGAGACCCGGGTCCAGGTGCGCCGCCTTTCCAGCGCCGCGCAACTGGCGGCGCTGGAGGCCGGCGAGCTGGACGTGGGACTGCTCCGGGAACGCCCGGGCGGGTCCGGTTTCGACGCGATGCTGGTGGTCAGGGAGAGACTGGGCGTCCTCCTCGCCGTGGAACGGGCGGCCGAGCTGTCCGGTCCCGGCGGAATCCGGCTGGACGCCCTCAGCGGGTCGCGGTGGCTGGGGTTCCCCCGTTCGGACAGCCCTGCCTGGTACGACGAGGTGACGGCGATCCTGCGCAGCCACGGTCTGGATCCCGGCCCCGACGACCCCGAAGAAGGGCAGCTGCTTCCGGAGGTCCGGCTGGCGGCGGTCCGTACGGGCAAGGCCTTTGCGCTGGCGCCGCCGAACTGGCTGCAGCGCATACCTGACACGGTCGCCTGGTCACCGCTCGTCGGTCACCCCCTGGTGCGGCGCACCTGGGTGGTCTGGCAGGCCGATGTCCGCAGCCGTGCCCTGGCGGGCTTCGTCGCGGGTTTCACCGAGCTCGACCCGGAGGCCGAGGGATGAGCCCCGTAAGAAGTCACGATGGCGGCCATAGCCAAGAACGATTACCCGCAGCGCGGGGCCGACAGGCAGTGTGGGGGCGTGCGCATGCGGGGAGCATGCGCGGTGCGGGGCCCGGGAGGTCGGCGTGAGGAACATCGCGGATGCCGGTGAACTCGGACGGGTCGAGTTCACCGGCTCGCAGGGCCGGTCTCTTGCCGCACGCCTCGATCTGCCCGACGCCGCACCGCGCGCCTACGCGCTGTTCGCCCACTGCTTCACGTGCGGCAAGGACTCCGTCGCCGCCGCACGGGTCTCCCGCGCGATGGCCAGGCGCGAAGTGGCCGTGCTCCGGCTGGACTTCACAGGGCTGGGCGAGTCGGACGGGGATTTCGGCAACACCGACTTCTCGTCGAACGTCGAGGACCTCGTCAGGGCGGCCGACCATCTCCGGCAGCGCTTCACCGCTCCGGCGCTGCTCGTCGGCCACTCTCTGGGCGGCGCGGCGGTGCTGGCCGCCGCGCGGCGCGTGCCCGAGGTGCGGGCGGTGGCGACGATCGGCGCGCCGGCCGATCCCGCCCACGTCGCCCATCTGCTCGCCGGGAGCAGAGCGGAGATCGAACGGACGGGAGAGGCCCGGGTGCGGCTGGGTGGCCGCGTGTTCCGTATCCGCCGGGAGTTCCTCGACGACATCGCCGAGCAGCCCCAGGCCGCTCGGATCGCCCGGCTGGGTGCTCCGCTTCTGGTGATGCACGCGCCCGAGGACGAGTTGGTGGGTGTCGAGAACGCCCGGCTCATCTTCGACGCGGCTCGTCATCCGAAGAGCTTCGTCGCTCTGGACGGCGCGAACCACCTGCTGACCGCGCCGCGTGACGCGGAGTTCGTGGCGGAGGTGCTCGCCGCGTGGTGCGGGCGCTACATCGGCGCGTCCGCGCGTGCCGGTCTCCCCGAGTGACCTGCGGCGGTCGCCGCTCATGAGCAGAGCCCGCCGGTGCCGTACGAGCGGGTGGCGAGGCGGTGTCCCGCAGCCGCCGGAGGGGAGCGCGGGACGTGGACCCGTACGACGGATCCGTTGATCGGCTCGGATCAGTTGATCGGCCGTGATCACGAACGTCATCGTATGTCCGCGTTCGCGGCGTCGATCCGGGTCCCGCGCGGCTCGCGGAGGCCGGCTGTCACGCTGATCCAGGACGCTGATCCAGGACGCATCCGCACCCGACCTCCCCGGGACGCCGGTCCGTACCCGAGCCGCGCGCCGTGTCCGTGTCCGGGCAAGGAGGTGTGGTTCTCGACGCGTCAGCCGTTCCGGGACGACTGTCGCCGGGCTCCTCGGATCGGGGCCCCTCCGGCCGCCCTGCCAGCGGCTATTACAGCTGCCTATAGCGCCTCACAGGGACCCGTCTGGGGATCTTCTGGCATTCCGCGCCCGGGACCTCGCTTACTTGAACCATCCGGCTCGCACCCCGCTTCCTCGTTCCCCGTCGTCTCCCTCTGGAGGGTTCACCGTGACCGCCACCGACCCGGCGTACTTCACCGCCTTCGGCATCGTCCCGGGCGACGGCATCCACATCGTCCGGGAGGAGGCACTGGGCCTCAACCGGGCCCGCCATCTGGCGCTCACCCACGGCTCGTTCACCGCCGAGCAGGCCGAACGTGCGTCAGCCGCCGTATCGCCGAGGGAACGCAACTCGGCATGGCCGTCGAAGGACTCTCCGCCGCCGACCTCGCGCACCGGAGAAAGGGGTAAGGGCCGGGTCTGACCGAGTCCTCTCGGCGTCATGTCCGGTCCGTGGCGCCGCTTCCCCACCACCGCCCACCACCGAAAGGGACTACCCCATGTCCACACTGCCCCAGATCGAGCCCGGCGCGGCCACCGGAGAGGCCGCGACCCTGCTGGCGCAGATACAGAAGACGCTCGGGTCCGTGCCGAACATGGCCAAGGTCATGGCGAACAGTCCGGCCCTCCTCAAGGGCTGGTTCGAGCTGTCCCGCGCACTCGGCGGCGGTGTGCTGCCCGCGCCGGTACGCGAACGGCTCGCCATCGCCGCCGACACCGACAACGAGTGGCCCGTCGTCACTCCCCGCGGCCTCTCCTGAGCCGGTTTCCCTGACTGCTTCTCACACCGGACGGTAGCGATGAACAACAAGACGCTGCATGCCGACATCCTCGTGATCGGCTTCGGCAAGGGCGGAAAGACGGTGGCCGCGCGCATGGGCGGTCTCGGCCGGAAGGTCGTGCTCGTCGAGCAGTCGGACCGCATGTACGGCGGCACCTGCCCCAACGTCGGCTGCGTGCCGACCAAGGCACTGGTTCACCACTCCGGCAGGCGCCGCCCCGGCGACTCGGCACAGGACTGGTACGAGCGTTCCGTCGGCCAGGTCCAGTCCCTCACAAGCCTCTTCCGGTCCGGCAACTACGACGGCCTGAACGGCATGGACACCGTCACGGTGATCACCGGACGGGCCACGTTCACCGACCCGCACACCGTCACCGTGGGCGAGGGTCACACCCGCCTCACCATCACCGGCGACACGATCCTCATCAACACCGGCTCCGAGCCCGTGATCCCCGACGTGCCGGGGCTGCGGACCAGCGGCTTCCTCCTGACGAGCACCGAACTGATCGAGACCACCACCCTGCCGAAACGACTGGCGATCATCGGCGGTGGCTACCTGGGCCTCGAGTTCGCCTCCATCTACCGCCGCTTCGGATCCGAGGTGACGCTCTTCGAGGCCGCCCCCCGCATTCTCGGCGGACAGGACGACGACGTCGCCGCCGCTGTGGAGGCCATTCTCACGGACGACGGCATCCAGATCGTGACCGGGGCACGCCTGCTGGAGGTGAACGACGGCCTGAGCGAGGCCACCGTCGTCTACGAGCGCAACGGCTCCAAGCACGCCGTCGACGCCGAGGCCGTCCTGGTCGCCACCGGTCGCCGGCCGGCCACCTCCGGGCTGGGACTTGCGGCCGCGGGTGTGCGGACGACCGGTCGGGGAGCGGTGGAGGTCGACGAGTACCTGCGCACGAGCCGGCCTCACATCTACGCGCTCGGCGACGTCAACGGCGGACCGCAGTTCACCTACATCTCCCTCGACGACAGTCGCATCGTCCTGGACCAGCTCATCGGCGAGGGCCGGCGCACGACCACGGACCGGATCGCCGTACCGCACACATTGTTCATGACGCCACCGCTGGCCACCGTGGGACTCACCGAGAAGGAGGCCCGCGCGGCCGGACACCGGGTTAAGATCGCCAGTCAACCGGTCGCGGAGATCATCGCGATGCCTCGTGCCTACGTTGTCGAGGAAACCCGGGGGATGATGAAGTTCGTCATCGACGCCGAGACGGACGAGATCCTGGGGGCGGCCCTGCTGAGTGTGGACGCCCAGGAGATGGTCAACACCGTCGCCCTGGCCATGCGCCATCGGGTGCGAGCGGCGGAACTCCGGGACGCCATCTACACCCACCCGAGCTCCACCGAGGCGTTCAACGACGTCCTGGGCACGATCGTCCGGGCCGACCAGTAGGCCGATCGGATTCGGCGTCGCCGGTGGTCACGACACCGGTGCGGCCTCAGGTCGGCCGGCCTGCCGTGGCCCCGCGTGCTTCCGTGCCGTGCTTCCGGGATACCGTCGCCCCGTCGCAGTCCCGGGGGCGACGACCCCGGCCGGCGCCCGTATCTCGGGGTCGGCCGTGGCGGGGGTCCGGGACGGCGACGGTCGTGGCCGGGCCGGGCGGCGGGGTCGGTCAGACGGCGGTGCGGCCGCCGTCCACGGGCAGCACCGCGCCGTGGACGAAGCTGGCGGCGTCGCTGGCCAGGTAGGCGATCGCTTCGGCGATCTCCTGCGGTGCGGCCGGGCGCCCCGCGGGGGCCTGCGCGGCCAGGGCATCGAGGTCCTCACCCATGCCGGACGTGCCCTCCGTGCGGGTGGGGCCGGGCTCCACGGCGTTGACCCGCACACCGCGCGGCCCGAACTCCGCGGCCCACGCCTTGGTCAGCAGGTTCAGCGCCGCCTTGCTGGACCCGTACAGCGCCATCCCGGCGACGCCGTACTCGGCGACCATGGTGCTGACGTTCACCACCGCCCCGTACCCGCGTTCGGCCATCGCCGGGGCGAGGGCCGCCACCAGGCGGAACGGTGCCTTGACGTTCAGGTCGTAGACCGTGTCCACATCGTTCGGGGACACCTGCTCCGTGGGACCGAAGGGGAAGACGCCCGCGTTGTTGACCAGGATGTCCACACGGCCGCCCCCCAGGCCGACGGCTTCCCGGGCCAGCTGCCGCACCGACTGCTCGGTGCGCAGGTCGGCGGCGACGAAGTCGGCCTTGCCTCCCTGACCACGGATGCCGGCGACCACGGTCTCGCCGCGGGAGCGGTCACGGCCCGCGACCAGGACGTGAGCGCCCCGCTCAGCCATCAGAGCCGCGGTGGCGGCACCAATGCCGCTGGTCGCCCCGGTCACCAGTGCTACGCGACCGGACAGATCAAGAGAACCCATGAGTTCCGTTCCTTCGTTGTCGCAGAAAGGGTGGGCAGCAGTGGGATGCGGGAGTGCCGCGTCCGCCGCCCCGTCACCTCGTTCATGAGCTGACATGCGTGGACAAGCACGTGGCGCCGCACAGGATTCCCTTCGCGCCCTCGGCTGTGGTTAAGGCAGCCATAAGAAGCGTGTATCCCCGCGCGGCCCGGGCTGTTCACCGAACAGGCCGCGACTCGGACCGCTGCTCATGGCGTGCGTGCGGCCAAATGCGGCACTTATGGCGGCGCTTTGTGAGGCGTGTGGCGCCGCTCCGACGCATGGCAGTGGCCGCGCGGTTATATGACGCGGAGGGCGCACCGGCCTGCTGTCGACGCTGCGGGCGGCGGGAGATCCCCATGGCCGGTCCTCACCCGGAATTCCCATGACCGACCCGAACCGTGAGTGTCGACCGGCCCGGCTCACGAGCGAGGAAACGATGAGCGAAACACGTGACAACCAGGGAAGCGCCACATACGACGTGATCGTTCTGGGCGCCGGCCCGGTCGGCCAGAACGTCGCCGAGCGTGCCCGCGCCGCGGGCCTTGCCGTAGCCGTCGTGGAGCGGGAGCTCGTCGGCGGTGAATGCTCCTACTGGGCATGTGTCCCCAGCAAGGCGTTGCTGCGGCCGGTCATCGCGCTCGCCGACGTCCGCCGCGTGGACGGCGCCCGGCAGGCCGTCACCGGTCGGCTCGACACCGACCGGGTCTTCGCCCGCCGTGACCACTACGTCACAGAGTGGGACGACAGTGGGCAGGCCGAGTGGGTCAAGTCCATCGGCGCGGACCTCTTCCGCGGCCATGGCCGCCTGGACGGTCCTCGCCGTGTCAGCGTCACCCGCGAAGACGGCGCCCGCCAGACCCTCATCGCCCGGCACGCGGTCGCCATCGCCACCGGCAGCCGTCCGGCCCTGCCGGACATTCCCGGCATCGAAGAGGCCCGGCCCTGGACCAACCGGCACGGCACCGACGCGACCACCGTGCCGGCCCGGCTCGCCATCGTGGGCGGCGGCGGAGTGGGCGTGGAGATGGCCACCCTCTGGCAGGGGCTCGGTTCCCGCGTCACCCTGATCGCCCGCCGCCGCCTCGTCCCCCGCATGGAGCCCTTCGCGGGCGAACTGATCGAACGCGGCCTGACCGAGGCGGGCGCGGACGTGCGCACCGGCGTCCAGGTCACCGCCGTGCGCCGCCCCGACCCGAGCGGGCCGGTCACCCTCACCCTCGACGACGGCAGCGAGCTGGAGACCGACGAGGTCATGTTCGCCACCGGCCGCACCCCCAGCACCGACGACATCGGCCTGGACACCGTCGGCCTGACGCCCGGCTCCTGGCTCGACGTGGACACCACCTGCCTCGTGCGCGGCATCGACGGCTCCTGGCTCTACGCCCTGGGCGACGTCAACCACCGCGCCCTGCTCACCCACCAGGGCAAGTACCAGGGCCGCACCGCCGGCGACGCCATCGCCGCCCGCGCCGCCGGCCGCCGCCTGGACGACGCCGACTGGGGCGACCACGCCACTACCGCCGACCAGCACGCCGTCCCGCAGGTCTTCTTCACCGACCCCGAAGCGGCCGCTGTAGGCCTGTCCGCCGAAGAGGCGGCCGCCGCGGGTCACCGCGTCAAGACCATCGACCTGGACTTCAACGCCGCCCAGGGCGCCAACCTTTACGCCGACGGGTACCAGGGCCACGCCCGGATGGTCGTCGACCTCGACCGGGAGGTGCTCCTCGGAGTGACCTTCGTCGGCTCGGCGGTCAGCGAGCTGCTGCACTCGGCGACCGTCGCGGTGGCGGGCGAGGTCCCGCTCAAGCGGCTCAGGCACGCGGTCTCCTGCTTCCCGACCGTCAGCGAGATCTGGCTCTTCCTCCTCGCCGCGTACCAGCGCGAGAAAGAGACGTCACAGACTCCTTGAGCAACGCCGCCGCGCCGGCTGCGTGATGCCCGCCGGTCGCCCTGCCGAGAGCTGACCGAACCGATGTCGGCGCTTGACGTCGTAGAGCCGTTCGGGCGGCCGTTCGGGCTCGCAGATCTGGAGAGGACATGGCCGCGGATGAAGATCACCGTCTCCTCCGACATGGACGAACCCGTGGCCCTTCGGTGGTGGCGCAGGACGCACTGGGCGGCGTCTTCGCTCTCGGGCCAAGAAGTGTTCCACCTTGCGCTCATGGCGACGATGCAGGCAGCGGTCGACGAGTCAGGCGACCGTCCGCTCCACGTCCAGCGGTGGCGACCCAGCCGCCGGGAGGATTCGATGCGCGCGGCAGGTTCCGGCCGAACCGGCCTCTGCATGGAAGAACCCGTGCAGTTCCCTGCGCGTCATGGCCTGTGACCGCGCGGTCATGGCCAGCGGGCAGGACGGGAGTCCTCGTCCGGCAGCAGAAACACGGAAACCACCCTTGTGAACGCCTGCGGCGCTGCGCGGTGGATCAGGTGTCCGACGGGGATGGTTTCCACTTGCCCGCCAGGGATGCGGCGGGCGAGCTCAGCGATGCCGTCCTGGGGCACATGGCTGCCCGGGCCGCCGGCCACCACAAGGGTCGCGGCGGTGATCTGGCTGAGTCGCTCCAGCCACCTGGGGTCGGGCAGGTCGATCTGCCTCCTGATGGCCAGCACCATCTCCCAGTCGAAGGTCAGGTCGCCGTCCGGCCTGGTCGGGGTGGTCTGCTCCCGGGGACGCGGGACCGGAACATCCTCCAGGACGAGCCGGCTCACCCGCTGCGGATGGTCCTCCGCCAGAAGGTAGGCCACGATCCCGCCCATGGAGTGCCCGATCAGATCCACTCGGCCGAGCCCCAGGGCGTCAAGGAACCGGAGCACATCGGCCTGCATCAGTTCCAGCGAGTAGTCCCCTGGCCAATCGCTGCGGCCGTGACCACGAAGATCGAGGGCATACAACCGTCGGCTGCGGGCGAGGGCGGGCGTCACCGTCTCCCAGTCGTTGGCATCCTCGCCCAGCGCGTGCAACAGGACGAGCGGCGGAGCATCCGGCGGACCCGACACCTGATAGGCGAGCCGGACCCCACCCGCGTCGACCGAACGGTGATCAACCATGTCCGGAGGATAGACGCAAGGCCCTGCCGGAGGATCGTCGTTCACCAGCAGCCGAACCGCCCTCGAGCCCAGTCACCCACCCACCGGTACGCGGCCTGCCCATTCGCCACCCCCACCGTGAGGTGATCGACGCGATCGCCTTGGAGTCCCGGACGGGAACGCGGTGGGTCCATCTGCCGGAGGAGTCGAACGACGGGCCCCAGCGCCCCTCATCATGCCCCTTGGCATCAATCATCTAGTCTGGCGCGGTGACTGATGCGCAGGAGCGGGTGCAG
This sequence comes from Streptomyces sp. NPDC006393, assembly GCF_040628575.1. Lineage (NCBI taxonomy): Bacteria > Bacillati > Actinomycetota > Actinomycetes > Kitasatosporales > Streptomycetaceae > Streptomyces > Streptomyces sp. NPDC006393. Next base: position 6,683 of record NZ_JBEXZD010000048.1, on the reverse strand, counting down.
CCGTCGGGAGTGTGGGCCACGGCGGTGGGAGTGGCCAGAGTGCGGGCGCTGGAGACCGAGCGGGACGACGCGCTGTTCCGCGACCCCCTGGCACAGGCCTTCGCCACCGCCGGCGGCCTGTGGCCCTCCTCGCCGCCCCTGCCCGATGACGAGGCCGCGCGACGTCGCCGGCTGGCCGTGTCGTTCTCCATCGTCATCAGGACGAAGTTCCTCGACGACCTGTTGCAGCAGGCCTGTGCGTCCGGGATCCGGCAGGTCGTGCTGCTCGGCGCCGGCATGGACAGCCGGGCCTTCCGGATGGACTGGCCCGAAGGCACCCGGCTGTTCGAGCTCGACACCGCCGCGCCACTGGACTTCAAGGCTTCGGTGCTGCGCCAGGAGGGGGCCGTCGCAGGCTGCGAGCGGATCACCGTCGCGGTTGATCTGCGTGATGACTGGCCAGGCGCGCTGGCCGCCGCAGGGCACGACCCGGCGGTGCCGACCGTGTGGATCGCGGAAGGGCTGCTGATCTATCTGCCTGAGGACGCGGTGGAGCTGCTGCTGGCCCGGATCAGCGCGCAGTCCGCGGCAGGCAGTCGGATGGGCCTGACGTTGGGCTCGCGCGGTGTGATCGAGCGCTTCGGCGCGGACGCCGTGCCGGGATCGGCGGCGTCCATGTGGGTCTCGGAGATGCCCGACGACCCGGTGAGCTGGCTGGCCGGGCACGGCTGGGAGGCCGGCTGCCACACCCTGCGCGAACGCGCTGCCGCCTACGGCCGCCCGATCAGCACCCCGCCGCAGCGCGAGGAGCGACCCGGCGGACTGATCTCGGCGGTCCGCCGGTAGAGCGTCTCCCCAGGGGTGTGGTCGCCAGTCATTCGCCGTGAACCAAGTCTCAGCGTGCACGCACCACACAAGTCGAGCCGGAGCCACACTTACCCGGGCTGCGTTGATGCTCCACGACGGTGCGGGTGCCGTTCCCGCAACGCATGAGAAAACATGTTGGCCGACTGCCGACGAGCTGCGACGATGCGTCCGTTTCCCTCGCGGAGGACCTTTGTTCGTTTTCGTGTGTGCGAGATGCGGCGCCGAGTTGACCGCCGCGCTGTCCCAGGTCTCACTGCCAGTCCACGCCCGTCAGCGCTACGGGAACGGGGCCCAGCTTCCGGTGCTCATGGAGTCCGGGACGTTTGCCGTGGACCCGGACCCCTGGGGAGGGCCGCGGCTGATGTGGGACGAGATCGATCCGGGCGAGGCGGAGGAACGCGGCATCTACGCGCCCGTCCACGCCCTGTCCGACAGCATGCCGGGGGCGAGTGTCATCGCGCCCGGTGATATTCGTGGAACCCGGCTGATTCCTGAGAAGCGCGGCGGTGCCTGTTGTGGCCTCGACGGAGCCGACGGGCCCAACATGGCCTGCGAGACGTGCGACCTCCCCGTGGCGACCAGGGTCGACGACTGCTCGCTCTGGCAGGCAGTGCGGCTCAACCCGGACGCCGTGCATCGCGTCCCCGTCTACGGTGCCCACGCTGCGCCCCTCTCCTGGGCGGAGCTGGCAGAGACGGCGGAGAAGACGCCCCCGTTCGAGCCGATTGCCACGTGGGGAGGACGGTCGGGGTCGAACCACTACTGGTCGTGGAGCCCGCGGTGGGAGGCGGCAGCCGGCCATGCGCTCGCCCACCTGCTGGTTGCCTCCCAAGGGCAGCCGGTGAAGGTGCCGGGCGGTCTGACCGCGGACGTGTTCCAACGTGCGCTCGACGCCCTGCTGCCGACGGGCCCCCCGAAGCGGCGCGCCGTCCTGGCTGGACCGGGACAGCCCTCCCCGGACGCCAGCGTCGACATCCTCCTCGTACCGGTCCATCCCCAGACAGGTCAGACCTGGACCCCCGCCGGCCCCACTGCGTCGCCATGCCTGGTGCCCCTGCCGCTGGGGGTGTGGCTGTGGCTGGTCTCTCCCCAGCCGTACCTGCCGGTTCCCGCGTCAGGCCGCATACCCCAGGACGTACTCCGCGACGACCCGCTTCCGCTGCTCCCCGACCACCTGTTCCGGGCCGACCGGGGAACGTTCCACCACACCTTGGTCCGGCTGCCCGCCGTCCGCAGCCCGTGGCTGCGCACGATCCTCGAGAACCTCACGCAAGGCACCTCGGCCGACCTCTTCTAGTGCGGTGACCGAGAGAGTTGGCCGGGTCTCGGCCGGGTTGGCGCTGACGAGCTCTGCGGGGGCCTCCAGGGCAGCGCCGTGGATGATCGGAGGCGGCAGCGGTGAATCGTCGGTGCCGGGTGCCGGTCGCTCTGTCGCAGCCTGCTGACATGATCGTCCGAACAGTGCGGACGAGAGGGCGGGTATGGACCTGGCGGTGGACGAGATGGCACAGCAGATCACGGCGGAGGTCGTCGCCCAGGCGCCGGAGGGCTGGACGGAGTGCGTGCTGCGGGGGCGCGGAAGCCGGACGGGCGTCGGCCTGTTCGGCGCCGGGTACGTGGTGCCGAGCCGTCCGGGCTCCTTCTTCGACATACCGTTTCCGCACCAGGGCCTCGCCTCACTGGCGTCCTGGTTTCGGGACACCCGCGGCTGGGAGGCCATCGTCCTGGAGCTGACCTGCCGCCCGTCGGGTGCCTTCGAGCTGGTGGTGTTCCGGGACGCGCTGCAGCCCGGGGGCGGCGCCGAGGACGGTTGGACACTGACCGTCGACCCCGGCTTCCAACCGTCCGAACCGGGCGCGGCCGACGGCGCAGAACCGTCCGAGCTGCGCCAGGCCGGGGACCCGGCGGAGGCGGTGGAGCGGTTGCGCGCTGTGCTCCGGCAGCACGCCGAACGCAGCGGCGCGGCACCGGAGATGCCAACGCCCGTCACCGAGGCTCAGCTCGCCGCCGCCGAGCGCCACCTCGGCCGGCCGCTGCCCGCGGACCTGCGGGCGCTCTACCTGGAGGCGGACGGGGATGGCGGCAGCGAGGCGCTGGCCGGATACTGCTGGCTGTCGCTCGACGAGGCCATGGCCGAGCGCGACGACCACATCGGTGTGCCGACCTGGTTCGGCTGGGAGCTGGGCTGGCGCCAGGTGATCTTCGACGCCGACCCGCCGAACACGGTGCGCCGTTGCTCGGGGCATCCGGGCTGGCTTCCGTTCGCCACCTGGTTCGACGGCAATTTCCTCGCCGTGGACCTCGCGCCTGCCGCGGACGGCCGCCCCGGCCAGGTGATCGAGGTCGGCCGCGACTTCGACGACGGCCCGTGCTATGTCGCTTCCTCCGTCACCGCCTGGCTCGGCCAGGCCCTGGGCCGGCCCGATCCGCACGCCCCGCAGCCGTCCGGGGACGCCGCGAGCCAGTTGGTGATCTCAGCCCTGGACGAGGGGCTCGCACCGGGCGTCCAGGCGATCCATCTCAATGACGCCCCGTCGCCCGTCGACCTCGTCCCGCTCTCCGCCACCCCGCACCTGCGGCGCCTGCACCTCAACCGATGCGCCACCGCCGACCTGTCCCCCGTGACAGCGCTCCCCGTCGAGGACCTGGCCATCGACCTCACCTCCGAGGCCGACCTCACCCCGCTCGCCGGCCACCCGCACCTCGCCTCACTCGCCGTCGGCTCCGAGACCCCGATCGACCTCGCTCCGCTGCGCACCCTCCCTGCGCTGCGCTCTCTCGACCTGTCCCGTTGCCCCACGCCGGACTTGGCGTTGCCGGCCGATCTCCCCGGCCTGCGCTACCTCGCCCTCTCCGCCACCCAGTGGACAGCCCTGATCGCCGCCGGCCGCCTGCCCGCCCACCTTGCCGCCGCTCGCCTGGCCGGAGGCGCGCCCCTCACCGCCGCCCTCGACCTGCTCGCTGCCCTCGGCATCGACACCTCCACCGCCTACCGCCTCTCCGGCACCGTCGAGGACGCCTCCTGACGCTGTGACCACATCGGCCCACCAGGCTGGCGACGGCGCGACCTCGGGCGGTCGTATGTCGTGAGGGCCCGGACCCGGGCCTGGGGGCCTACCCGTGCCGGCGCAACCGGCACGCCCGGCACATGCGGCAACGGGGCGATCGTGGGACATCACTGAGGCGCATGGCGTAACCCTGGCGCAGGTCGTGCTGCGCCGGCACCTGCACGCTGGGAACATCGTGATCTCCGAGTCACTCACCTCGACCGCATCCGGCAGAAGGCCTCCAGCTGCCGCAGCAGCGCCACCGCATCGACGAGAAGAACCCCTCATGCAGATCGATCTCTCCGGCCGCACCGCTCTGGTCACCGGCTCCACCCAGGGCATTGGCCTCGCCATCGCCACCGGCCTGGCCCGCGCGGGAGCCCGCGTCGTCGTCAACGGGCGCGGCCAGGAGCGCGTCGCGAGCGGCGTTGGCACCGTGCGTGCCGACTCCGGCAGCGACGACGTGACCGGCGCCGTAGGCGACCTGGCGACCGACCAGGGCACCGCCGCCGTGCTGAAGGCCGTGCCCACGGTGGACATCCTGGTCAACAACCTCGGCATCTTCGGCACCGCCGCCGCGCTGGAGATCGACGACGCCGAATGGCGGCGCTACTTCGAGGTCAACGTCCTGTCCGCCGTCCGGCTCATCCGCGCATACCTGCCCGGCATGAAGGAACGCGGCTGGGGACGGATCCTCAACCTGGCCAGCGACTCGGCGGTGGCCATCCCCGCCGAAATGATCCACTACGGCATGACGAAGACCTCGCTGCTCGCCGTCAGCCGCGGGTTCGCCAAGGACGCCGCCGGCACAGGCGTCACCGTCAACGCCGTCATCGCCGGCCCGACCCACACCGGCGGAGTCGAGGAGTTCGTCCGCGAACTCGTCGGCGACAAGCTGCCCTGGGAGGAGGCGCAGCACGAGTTCATGGTCAAGTACCGCCCCCAGTCCCTGCTGCAGCGCCTCATCGAGCCCGAGGAGATCGCCAACATGGTCGTCTACCTCGCCTCGCCCCACGCCTCCGCCACCACCGGCGGCGCTCTGCGCGTCGACGGCGGCTACGTCGACTCGATCCTCCCCTGAGCCGTCGCCGACCGACGACAGTCCGATGCTCGTTCGGGTGGCCGGACACACATCGGCCTTGCCGGGAACCGCGCCGGTGGCGTGCTCGAAAGCGCGCAACGCTACGTTCTCAGTGGTATGCGCGTATCGTCCCTTCGTATGGCAGACCCCCGGACCAATTCCGCGGCCGGTCGGCCTCCCGCGTTCGGCGCGGACCTTCATGTCGAGCTGCACGGGCCCGGGCTGCGCGCAGGGCTCACGGACGCCCTGAGGGAGGCCGTGCGCACGGGGCGCCTGGCGCCCGGCAGTCGACTGCCGGCCTCCCGCTCGCTCGCCGCGGATCTCGGCGTCTCGCGCAACACCGTGGTCGAGTCCTACGTCGAGCTGGTCGCCGAGGGCTGGCTCACCGCCCGGCAGGGCTCGGGGACCCGGGTGGCCACCCGGGTCCCCGAGCCGCACAGGGCCGCGCCCGGCGCTCCTCCCGCCAGGGCGGACGAGTGCCGGCCGAGGTATGGCCTGTGGACGGGTGCACCGGACCTCGCGAATTTTCCGCGCACACAGTGGCTCGCCGCGGCCCGCCGGGCTCTGACCGCCGCGCCACACGACGCCCTCGGCTACGGCGACGCCCGCGGCCGGACGGAGCCGCGCACCGCACTCGCGGACTACCTGACGCGGGCTCGCGGGGTATACGCCGGGCCGGAGCGGATCGTCGTCTGTTCCGGTTTCCACCATGGCCTGGCGCTGATGGCGCAGGCGCTCAGGGTGCGGCGGGTGCGGGCGGTGGCCGTCGAGGCCTATGGCCTCGACCTGTATCGCGACCTGCTGAGGCGTGCCGGTCTGCACACTGCGCCCCTCTACGTCGACGAACACGGCGCGCGCATCGACGACCTCGCGCGACTGCCCGGAGTGGGCGCGGTACTGCTGACCCCGGCGCACCAGTACCCGACGGGGGTCGCGCTCTGCCCGGAGCGGCGCACGGCGGTGGTCGACTGGGCCCGCGCCACGGGCGGCCTGATCCTGGAGGACGACTATGACGGGGAGTTCCGGTACGACCGTCAGCCGGTGGGGGCCCTGCAGGGGCTCGATCCGGAGCGGGTGGTGTACTTCGGTTCCGTGAGCAAGTCCCTGGCGCCGGGGATACGGCTCGGATGGATGGTGCTGCCGGAGGAACTCGTCCCGGAGATCGTGACGGCCAAAGGGCACGGCGATTACATGACGAGCACCCTGGAGCAGCTGACGCTGGCGGAATTCATCGTCTCGGGTGCGTACGACCGTCATGTGCGCTCGATGCGGCTGCGCTACCGGCGTCGCCGCGATCAGCTGGTCGAGGTCCTGCGCCAGAGGGCTCCCGGCATTCGTGTGACCGGGATGGCCGCGGGACTGCAGACGGTTCTGGAACTCCCGCGTGGAACCGAAGGCTCGGTGGTCCAGGCCGCGGCCCGGCAAGGTCTGGCGATCAGGGGGTTGACGCAGTTCCGCTACGAGGCGCCGGACTGCGGATGGCAGTTCCTTGAACGGGACGCCCTTGTGTTCAACTACGCGGCGCCCTCGGACAGCGCGTGGGCAGGCGCACTGGACGCACTGTGCGGGGTGCTGCCCTAGAAGAGCCCTCGCAATCTTGCTTTGTCCGAAGAATTGGTCCGGGAAACTGTCATGGAAATGGACCATACTCCGGTGCCACCGGGTGCGTAGCGTTACCGGCATGAGCACGGACAAAGCATATGAAAATC
>NZ_JBEXZD010000047.1:0-53570 GCF_040628575.1 Streptomyces sp. NPDC006393 | reverse complement strand
CAGCCCCTCGACCTCCAGGCGCAGCAGCGCCTCGCGCACCGGGGTGCGGGAGACGCCGACGGCCTCGGCCAGCTCACCCTCGGTCAGAAGCGTTCCGCCTTCATAACGGCGCTCCAGAACGGCTTGCTTGACGTGGGCGTACACACGGTCGGCGGCGGGGGGCTGCTTCACGGCGAGGGTCATGCCCACAGCATAGATACAAGACGTACGCATGACCCGCATCGTCCATCATGCGGAATGCGGACCGCTCGGTCCGCCCGGAGGTCACGGAGAAATTCACCCCGCCGACCGCACAACCATCCGCGCCGGTCCGACGTCACACAGGTGCGGCCCCACTCTGTTGGGAACTCAACTCGACCGCACCCTAGGGGCATTCAAAGTAATCGGGGTATCTCACTTGAAAACCGGCACCCAGGCCAGCCGCCTCCGCAGAGCCACCGCCGTCGCCTTGACCACCGGCGCCGTGCTCGTCACCGGAGCTCTCGCCGCGGCACCCGCGCAGGCCGTCAGCGCGCCGTCGATCGTCGCCAAGGGCGGCTACGCGATGAACAACGCCAACGGCTCGACGCTGTTCACGAAGAAGGCGGACACACGACTGTCCACCGGCTCCACCACCAAGATCATGACCGCGAAGGTCGTGCTCGCGCAGCCGAACCTGAACCTCGACGCCAAGGTCACCATCCAGAAGGCGTACAGCGACTACGTCGTGAAGAACAACGCCTCCCAGGCGCATCTGATCGTCGGCGACAAGGTGACCGTCCGTCAGCTGCTGTACGGTCTGATGCTGCCGTCCGGCTGCGACGCCGCGTACGCGCTGGCCGACAAGTACGGTTCCGGCTCGACGCGGGACGCGCGCGTGAAGAGCTTCATCGGCAAGATGAACGCCGCCGCGAAGAGCCTGAAGCTGAAGAACACCCACTTCGACTCCTTCGACGGGATCGGCAAGGGCAGCAACTACTCGACGCCGCGCGACCTGACGAAAATCGCGAGCAGTGCGATGAAGAGCTCCACGTTCCGCACGATCGTGAAGACGAAGTCGTACACGGCCAAGACCATCACCAAGACGGGCAGTACCCGCACGATGGCGAAGTGGACGAACACGAACACCCTGCTGGGCAGCTACAAGGGCGCCATCGGGGTGAAGACCGGCTCGGGCCCGCAGGCCAAGTACTGCCTGGTCTTCGCCGCGACGCGGGGCAGCAAGACCGTCATCGGCACGGTCCTCGCCTCGTCCTCGGTCAACCAGCGCGCCACCGACGCCACGAAGATCCTCAACTACGGCTTCGCCCGCCTGGGCTGACGCCGGCGTACGGCACGACCGAGCCGTGCACCCCGGGTGGGGTGCACGGCTCGTCGTCGTCCGGGGTACGGGTGATCTCCCGGCTCAGGCCCAGGTGATCAACCGCTTCGGCTGCTCCAGGACGGCGGCCACGTCCGCCAGGACCTTGGAGCCGAGTTCGCCGTCCACCAGGCGGTGGTCGAAGCTCAGGGCCAGGGTGGTGACCTGGCGGGGCTTGACCTTGCCCTTGTGGACCCACGGCTGGAGCTTGATCGCCCCGACCGCGAGGATCGCGGACTCGCCCGGGTTGAGGATCGGCGTGCCCGTGTCGACGCCGAAGACGCCGACGTTGGTGATCGTCACCGTGCCGCCCTGCATGGCCGCCGGGGACGTCTTGCCCTCACGGGCCGTCGCGACCAGCTCACCGAGTGCCTCGGCGAGCTGCGGGAGCGTCTTGGCGTGGGCGTCCTTGATGTTGGGGACGATCAGGCCGCGCGGGGTGGCCGCGGCGATGCCCAGGTTGACGTAGTGCTTGAGCACGATCTCCTGGCTGGCCTCGTCCCAGGACGCGTTGATCTCCGGGTTGCGCTTGATGGCGACCAGCAGGGCCTTGGCGATCAGCAGGAGCGGGTTGACCCGCAGCCCCTGCATGTCCTTGTCCTGCTTGAGCTCCTCCACCAGCCTCATCGTGCGGGTCACGTCGACCGTCACGAACTCCGTGACGTGCGGCGCCGTGAACGCGGAGCCGACCATCGCGGCCGCCGTGGCCTTGCGGACGCCCTTGACCGGGACGCGGGTCTCCCGCGCGCCGTCGTAGGTCACCGCGGGAGCGGGAGCCGGGGCGGTGGCCGCCGGGGTGGGGGCCGTCACCGGTTCCGGCGCCTGCGGGGCGACGGTGGCCGCCACCGCCGCGTGGACGTCCTCGCGCGTGATGATGCCGTCCGGGCCGGACGGGACCACCGTCGTCAGGTCCACGCCCAGGTCCTTCGCCAGCTTGCGCACCGGCGGCTTCGCCAGCGGACGGTCCGTCCCGGCGGCGGGGGCGGGGGCCGGGGCGGTCACGGCCGACGCGCTGTGGCCGTTCAGCTCCGACTGGAGTGCCGTCGCGGCCTGGGGCACCGCCGGCTCCTGGCCCTTGCGCGGGCGGCGCTTGGTGGCCGACGTCGAGACGCCGTAGCCCACCAGGACCGGCTGGCGGCCCTGCGGCTCCGCCTCCTCCTGCGCCGGCTCGGCCGCCGGGGCCTGTGCGGGGACCTCGGCCGGGGCCGCGCCCGCGACCTCCACCGCGATGATGGACGTGCCCACGTCCACGGTGGTGCCCTCGGGGAAGCGCAGTTCACGCACCACGCCGTCGTAGGGGATCGGCAGTTCGACGGCCGCCTTGGCGGTCTCGACCTCGCAGACCACCTGGCCGTCGGTGACCGTGTCACCCGGCTGGACGTACCACTTGAGGATCTCGGCCTCGGTCAGACCCTCGCCGACATCCGGCATCTTGAACTCACGCACGGACGCTTCGGTCATCGTCGTCACGAACCTCTCCCTCAGTACGCCAGCGAGCGGTCGACGGCGTCGAGCACGCGATCCAGGTCCGGCAGATACGCCTCTTCCAGCCGCGCCGGCGGATACGGCGCGTGGTAGCCGCCGACCCGCAGGACGGGGGCCTCCAGGTGGTAGAAGCAGCGCTCGGTGATCCGGGCGGCGATCTCCGCGCCGGAGCCGAAGAAGACCGGGGCCTCGTGGACCACGACCAGGCGGCGGGTCTTCTCCACCGAGGCCTGGATGGAGTCGAAGTCGATCGGGGAGACCGAGCGCAGGTCCAGGACCTCCAGCGACCTGCCCTCCTCGGCGGCCGCGGCGGCCACCTCGTGGCACAGCTTCACCATCGGGCCGTAGGCGGCCAGGGTCAGGTCCGTGCCCTCGCGGACGACCTGCGCCTTGTGCAGCGGGGCGGGGATCGCCTCGAGGTCGACCTCGCCCTTGTCCCAGTAGCGCCGCTTGGGCTCGAAGTAGATCACCGGGTCGTCGCTCTGGATGGCCTGCTGCATCATCCAGTACGCGTCCGACGCGTTGGAGGGGCTGACGATCTTCAGGCCCGCGACGTGCGCGAACAGCGCCTCGGGGGACTCCGAGTGGTGCTCCACCGCGCCGATGCCGCCGCCGTAGGGGATGCGGACCACGACCGGGAGCTTGACCTTGCCCAGGGAGCGGGCGTGCATCTTCGCCAGCTGCGTGACGATCTGGTCGTACGCCGGGAAGACGAAGCCGTCGAACTGGATCTCGACCACCGGGCGGTAGCCGCGCAGCGCGAGGCCGATCGCCGTGCCGACGATGCCGGACTCGGCGAGCGGGGTGTCGATGACGCGGCTCTCGCCGAAGTCCTTCTGCAGCCCGTCCGTCACCCGGAACACGCCGCCCAGCTTGCCGACGTCCTCGCCCATGATCAGGACCTTGGGGTCGGCGTCCAGGGCGTGGCGCAGCGACTCGTTGATCGCCTTGGCCAGGGCCATCTTCTCCGCAGCCATGCTCAGACCCCCTCTACGTCCGCGAACGACGCCTGGTAGGCGGCGAACTGGGCGCGTTCCTCGTCGACGAGCGCATGCCCGTCCGCGTACACGTTCTCGAAGATGGCGAAGTGGTCCGGGTCCGGCATGGCGCGGACCGCTTCGCGTACTCGTCTGCCCAACGCCTCGCTCTCGGCCTCGAGTTCCGCGAAGAATCCCTCGTCCGCGTGGTTTGCGGCCTCCAGGTGGCGGCGAAGGCGCAGGATCGGGTCCTTGGCCTCCCAGGCCAGGCGCTCCTCGTCGCCCCGGTAGCGGGTGGGGTCGTCGGAGGTGGTGTGGGCGCCCATGCGGTACGTGAACGCCTCGACCAGGGTCGGGCCCTCGCCGGCGCGGGCGCGCTCCAGCGCCCACTTGGTGACCGCGAGGCAGGCCAGTACGTCGTTGCCGTCGACCCGCACGCCCGGGAAGCCGAAGCCCTGCGCGCGCTGGTAGAGCGGCACGCGGGTCTGCTTCTCGGTGGGCTCGGAGATCGCCCACTGGTTGTTCTGGCAGAAGAACACGACCGGGGCGTTGTAGACCGCGGAGAAGGTGAAGGACTCCGCCACGTCGCCCTGGCTGGAGGCGCCGTCGCCGAAGTAGGCGATGACGGCCGAGTCCGCGCCGTCCTTGGCGACGCCCATGGCGTAGCCGGTGGCGTGCAGCGTCTGGGAGCCGATGACGATCGTGTACAGGTGGAAGTTGTTGCTGTTCGGGTCCCAGCCGCCGTTGTTCACGCCGCGGAACATGCCGAGCAGGTTGGTGGGGTCGACCCCGCGGCACCAGGCGACGCCGTGCTCGCGGTAGGTCGGGAAGACGTAGTCGTCGTCGTTCAGGGCCCGGCCCGAGCCGATCTGGGCGGCCTCCTGACCGAGCAGCGACGCCCACAGTCCCAGTTCGCCCTGGCGCTGCAGCGCGGTGGCCTCGGCGTCGAAGCGGCGGGTGAGCACCATGTCGCGGTACAGCCCGCGAAGCTCTTCGGAAGTGATGCCGGCGACGTACTTGTCGTACTCGGCGTTCTTGACGCGCTTCCCCTCAGGGGTCAGCAACTGCACGAGTTCGGGGCCGGCGTTCCTCTTCGCGTTCGCTCCGGTGCTCTTTTTGGCGCCGGTGGCGCCGGCCTTGCTTCCGGCGCTGCGTCGCGGTGTGCGCGCGGCAGTGCTCTCCACGGTCACGTGTGCTCCTCCGTCGGTCCGGCCCCCGGGGTTGCCGGTAGGCCAGTGCGGCTCACCTGAAACCGACCACCGAGGCACGGGGTGGGTGCCACTCGGCCGGGAACAGGCGTGACAGGTGCCCCGGCGAGCGCCCTGCAACAGCCACGTTACCCAGTGCTCCACATTTCTGGGAAACCCCTCCTGACCTGCGTGTTTCATTGGATTTCCAAGTATTTTCGCTTGGACGTCCAAGTACTGGCGCGGGTAATCGGGGCAGCCGCTGGTCACAGCCGTGCAGGGGGCCGGAACACCGGCACGGTATCCCGGCCACCCCCGCGTCGGGAAGGGCTGAAGAGTGGCCGGAACTGCTCTTGATGGATGACCCATACCGGGGGCATGCGAGCCGAGGGCCGCGCACCGGAAGCGCTCAAGGCGGTGACCTTATGTGACCGAAAGCGACTACTGAAGACTGTCTGTGACAACGCCCAGCTCACGGCCTCGGCCGTTGCCCTAGCATCTGGCGCGTGCCGCGCCGATGTGTACCACCCTCTGTACCCCATGCGCCCCCTCTGAGCGCCCTACTGCGCCAGTACGCCGCCGGTTCCGCCCTCACCTGCGAACCCGTCGAGCAGGGCCTGCTGAACCGCGGCTACCGACTGTGCACCACCCGTGGCCGCTACTTCCTCAAGCACCACTTCGACCCCGACACCGCCGACCCGGCGGCGATCGCCCGGCAGCACCGCGCCACCCGGCGCCTGGCCGACCTGGGCGTCCCGGTGGCGCCCGCGCTGCCCGGGCGCGACGGACGCACGGTCGCGGTGATCGGCGGCCACGCCTACGCCCTGCACCCCTGGATCGACGGCCGGCACCGGCACGGCGGCCAGCTCACCACCGACCAGTGCACACGCCTCGGCGCGCTCCTGGGGGCCGTGCACGCCTGCCTGGAGCGCGTGATGCCGCCCAAGGGGCGCACCCGCCCCGCCACGCACCCGCACCCCGTGGAGAGCGCCGACCCCGACGACACCCTCGCCCTGATCGACGACCTGCTCGCCCACGTCCGCCGCCACCGCCCCGCCGACGCCTTCGACGAACTGGCCCGGCACCGGCTCCTGGAGCGCCGCGCCCTGCTGGAGCGGTACGTCGGCCGACGCCCCCCGCCGGGCGGCCCCGTCGGCTGGGTGCACGGCGACTTCCACCCCTTCAACGTGCTCTACAAGGGGCACGCCCCGGCCGCGATCGTCGACTGGGACCGGCTCGGTGTGCAGCCGCGGGCCGAGGAGGCCGTCCGCGCCGCCGCGATCTTCTTCGTCCGCCCGGCCGGCACCCTGGACCTGCCGAAGATCAGGGCGTACGCGCGCGCGTACCGGCGCACCGCCGGCGCCACGCCCTCGGAGCTCGTTGCGGCCGTGCACCGCGTGTGGTGGGAACGCCTGAACGACTTCTGGATGCTGCGCTGGCACTACGAGCGTGGCGACACCCGCGCCGACTGCCAGTTCCCGGCCGCCTCGGCGCTCGCGGTGTGGTGGACCGAGGAGTACGAGGCGGTGTGCGGGGCGTTCGCGGAGTGAAGGGTGATCAGCCGCCGGTGACCCCGGTGTTCGCCGCCCCGCCGGCGGCCGTACCGGCGGTGTCGCCGCCGTCCGTGCCCCCGTTGTCGCTGCCGCTGCTGCCGCCGTCCGCCCCACCGTCGGTGTTACCGCCACTGGTGTCCGTAGGACTCGCAGGACCCGACGGAGTCGTCTGCGGGTCCGAGCTCGGCGTGTTCGTCGGCTCGTCGCTCGAATCGTCCGTCGCCGTCGGGGACGGCGTGTGCGACGGCTCCTGCGACGGCGTGAAGTCCCAGCCGGCGCCGCCGTTGGAGCTGTTGCCGCTGTCCGTCGACGTGTCCGACGGACGGTCCTGCGACGACTCGCTGGGAGTGGAGCTGGGCTGGTCGTCCTTGGACGACTGGGAGCTCGACGGCGAGTTGGTGGTGCCGGTGCCGCCACCGCCGCCGTCGCCACCGGTGTTGTGCAGCGCCAGCGCCACGCCCACCGCGATGGCGATCACCGCGAGCACGGCGAGGATCCACAGCTTGCCGCGGCCGCTGCCCTGGTTGCCGTGTCCCTCGAACCCGCCGTCGTCGCCACTGCCGTACCCCGCGGGCAGGATCGGCTGCGGGATCTGCGCGGTGCCGGGACCGGTCTCGCCCGGGTGCGGCATCACGGTCGTACCGGCGAAGCCCGACGCCGGGGTGTGCCGGCCCTCGTGCATCTCCACCGGCCCGGTGTTCCAGGTGCCGGTGTGGCCGCCCTGGTCGTACAGCATCTGCAACGCGTACTGGACCAGGCCGCGCATCTCCTCGGCCGTCTGGAAGCGGTCGTCGGGCTCCTTGGCGAGCGAGCGCATGACCAGGCCGTCGAGTTCCGGCGGGCAGCCGGCCTCGGAGACCTGCGACGGCGGCATCGCCGGGTCCTGGACGTGCTGGTAGACCACCGACAGCGGGGTCTCGCCGATGAACGGGGGCCGCAGCGAGAGGAGTTCGTACAGCAGGCAGCCCGTCGCGTACAGGTCGGAGCGGTGGTCGACGGCCTTGCCGAGGGCCTGCTCCGGGGAGAGGTACTGCGGGGTGCCCATGACCATGCCGGTCTGCGTCATCGTCGTGGACGCCCCGTGCAGGGCGCGGGCGATGCCGAAGTCCATCACCTTCACGGCGCCGTTGTCGGTGATGATCACGTTGGCGGGCTTGATGTCGCGGTGCACGATGCCGTGCTGGTGCGAGTAGGCCAGCGCCTCCAGGACCCCGGAGACGATGATCAGCGCCTGCTCGGGGCCCGGCGCCTCGGCGTTGAGCAGCAGGTCACGGATGGTGCGGCCCTCGACCAGCTCCATCACGATGTACGGCACGGACTGGCCGCCCACCATGTCCTCGCCGGAGTCGTACACGGCGACGATCGCATGGTGGTTGAGGCCGGCCACGGACTGCGCCTCGCGCGTGAAACGGGCCTTGGAGACCGGGTCCTCGGCGAGGTCGGCGCGGAGCAGCTTGACCGCGACGGTGCGGCCCAGGCGCACGTCCTCGGCCGCGAACACCTCGGCCATGCCGCCCCGGCCGAGCCTGCGGGTGAGCCGGTACCGGCCGTCGCCGACCAGGCCGCCGTTGCCCCACATCTCAGGCGCGTCCGACATGCCGCCGCCGCCAGTCGCCTCGGGGTCGGACGGGCCCTGGGCGCGCTGCGTCTGTGCCATCAGTCCTCGCCGTCGTTTCTGCCCGCGGTGTGCGGTGTTGTCACGGGTCTCCGTCCGCCACGCTACAGGTTCGGCGCAAGCCGCCGGTCCAGGTTCGCGGTGAGGACCGGCCCGGGACCGGACCGGCCATAAAACCCCGTGCGCCCGCCGTCGTGCAAATTCCGTGTACCGGTCGTACGTCCGCTGTAACGCTTCCGCGACGCTTCTTTCGCGTACGGTCACGGAACGGGCACCGAGCTTGACGTGTCGGTGCCCTCGGGCAGACTTGGCCGGGAATAACACATTCGATCAACGAGATCCGGACATGAGGTCAGGTCAGGTCCGGTCCCGGGACGGGTCGACGGACAGCCGATCGCGCGAGCACAGCTGCCGCACAGCAGCCGCTGCCCCGCGCGCGCCTATGGGGGACGCAGAAGATGAGCCAGGACGGCGCACAGGGCCGGTTCGCCGGACGGGCACTGGCAGGCGGCCGCTACCAGCTGCGTGACTTGCTCGGCGAGGGCGGCATGGCCTCGGTGCACCTCGCCTACGACTCCGTGCTCGACCGGCAGGTCGCCATCAAGACGCTGCACACCGAGCTCGGCCGGGAAGCCGCCTTCCGTGAGCGGTTCCGCCGCGAGGCCCAGGCCGTGGCGAAGCTCACGCACACGAACATCGTCTCGGTCTTCGACACCGGCGAGGACGACCTGGACGGCATGACGACGCCGTACATCGTCATGGAGTACATCGAGGGCCGGCCGCTGGGCTCCGTGCTCGACCAGGACATCAGGCAGCAGGGGGCGATGCCCGCCGACAAGGCCCTGAAGGTCACCGCGGACGTGCTGGCCGCCCTGGAGATCAGCCACGAGATGGGCCTGGTCCACCGGGACATCAAGCCGGGCAACGTGATGATGACCAAGCGTGGCGTGGTCAAGGTGATGGACTTCGGCATCGCCCGCGCGATGCAGTCCGGTGTCACCTCCATGACCCAGACCGGCATGGTCGTCGGCACCCCGCAGTACCTGTCGCCGGAGCAGGCCCTGGGCCGGGGCGTGGACGCCCGCTCGGACCTGTACTCGGTCGGCATCATGCTGTTCCAGCTGGTCACCGGGCGGCTGCCGTTCGACGCGGACTCGCCGCTGGCCATCGCGTACGCGCATGTGCAGGAGGAGCCGGTGGCTCCTTCGTCGATCAACCGCTCCCTGCCGCCCGCGGTGGACGCGCTGGTGGCCCGCGCACTGAAGAAGAACCCGAACGAGCGTTTCCCCAGCGCCGTGTCCATGCGTGACGAGTGCCTGCGCGTGGCGGCGTCCTTCCAGGCGGCCCCGCCCAGCATCGTGCCGGGCGCCCGGACGTCGAGCGGTGCGGGCGTGGGCTCCGCGGTCTTCCCGCCCGTCGACACGGCCCCACCGCCCGTGGGCAACGTGCAGACGCCGTACCAGCCCGCTCCGGCCACGCCGAACCCGTACGGCACGCCGCCGCCCGCGATGCCCTCGCCCGCCTACGGCTACCCGCAGCAGGCCCCTCAGCCGGCGGTCGGCTACCAGACGCCCCCCGGCCCCTCGCCGTACGCCGCCCCGCAGCAGGCGTCGACCCCGCCGCCGTACACGATCTCGCCCCAGTCCCCGGGCCCGAACCCGGCGCGCGGCGGCAAGGGCAACAAGCCGGTGATCATGGGGTCGGTGGCCGTGGCGGTCATCGCGGTCGTGGGTCTGATCGCCGCGCTGCTCATGAACAACGGTGGCGACGACGACGCCAAGGGCGGCGGCGGCAGCGCCAGCGCGTCGGTGTCGAGCCATCCGTCGGGCTACCGCGGGCCGGACACGACGAAGACGATCGAGAAGACCGAGTGCACCGACCCGCAGGAGTCGTACAACGACGAGAAGAAGGTGAAGATGCCCAACTTCGCCTTCAAGAACTGGGACTCGGTCCTCGCCTGCCTCCAGGCCGCCGGATGGAACTACAAGAAGCGGCCGGTGGACGAGAACACGTACGGCAAGGACACCGTCATGCGGCAGTCGCCCGAGGCGGGCACGGACTTCGATCCGAACGACCCGCCGGACATCCAGTTCGACATCTCCACCGGCAATCCGGCCTAGGCCTGGGAACGCCGACCGGTCGCTCGCCGGGACGTCGGACGGTCGCCGGAAGGTCGAAGGGCGTGGGTCGCGCATGACGCGCTTCCCACGCCCTTGTGTCGTTCCGCCGTCCGCAGTCCGCAGTCCGCAGTCCGGTCGTCCTACAGGTACGGGCCGCCCGAGCGGGTGCCGGGGTGGCCGTCCTCGCCCTCGCGGCCGACGCCCGGCGGGAGGGCGCGGCGCATCTGCTCCAGCTGGGCGCGGGCGGCCATCTGCTGGGCGAACAGCGTCGTCTGGATCCCGTGGAAGAGGCCTTCCAGCCAGCCCACCAACTGGGCCTGGGCGATCCGCAGTTCCGCGTCGCTGGGGGTCCCTTCGTCGGTGAACGGCAGGGAGAGCCGCTCCAGCTCCTCGACGAGCTCCGGAGCCAGGCCGTCCTCGAGTTCCTTCACCGAGCTGGCGTGGATCTCCTTGAGCCGGACCCGGCTGGCCTCGTCGAGAGGAGCGGCGCGCACCTCTTCGAGCAGCTGCTTGATCATGCTGCCGATCCGCATGACCTTCGCGGGCTGCTCCACCTGCTCCGTCACCGGGGTCTCGCGGGAGTCTTCGTCACCGCCGCCGAGCGCCATGCCGTCCTGGCCCACGACCAGGATCTGGGGGTTCTCCGGCGACCGTTCGTTCCTCGGCATCTCCATGCCGCCCATTCTCTCGCACCCATACGTCTCACCTCCTTGGTGCCCCCTGCGGAAGGTGATCCACCGTGTGCGCGCTGTCCGCGTTCCGCGTGGAGTGTCCCGGTTCCTCCGGAGGGTGAAGGCGCAGCAGCCGGGCCGCGCAGTGCTCCAGCCAGCGGGACTCGGCCTCCGCGTGGCAGATCAGCTGCTCCAGGACCAGCAACCGGGCCACCTCTCCGGGGCTCTCGGGCCGGCGGGCCAGGAGCTCGGCCCGCTGCCGTACGTAGTCGTGCAGTGCCTCGGAGACATGCCGGCGCTGCACCTCGACGACCTCGCGCACCTCGACGTCGGGCGCCGCGTCCGCCAGGACCAGCTTGAGGGCCAGTTCCTCACGGGGTGGACCCGCGAGTTCCACGGGCCGCGCGTACCAGGACCGCAGCTCGGCGCGACCCGCCCTGGTCAGCGCGTACGTCACCCGTCCGGCCCCGTCCACGCCCTCCCGGGCGACCAGACCGTCCCGCTCCAGAAGACCGAGGGTGGTGCAGACCCGGCCGAGGCTCAGCGGCCAGGCGGCCCCCGTGTGCTCCTCGAACACGGCACGCAGCTGGGATCCGTGGCGGGGGCCGGCCTCCAGCAGCGCCAGCAGTCCGTGGCGTAGTGACATATCCGGATTGTGCAGTCACTACGGCGCCTCGACCTGGTGGGCCAATCCGGAATGCCGGATTGATTGATCGATGTGAGTGTTGTTCCACCGCATCACTGAGATCAGGTGAGGGGGTCCCACGTGACTCCATGGCTGGGCGCCGCGCCGATACGCGCGGCGATACGCGCGACAGGACTGCTCATAGGGCTGGGCGCGGCCGTCCTGCCCGGTGGCCACGCCTCGGCGTGCGGCCCGTTGTCACCGTTGTCCAGGCCGTCCATCGCCCCCTCCACCCCCCGCTCGGCTTTCGCGCCGGTCTCGGTTTTCGCGCCGGTCTCGGCTTTCGCGCCGGTGTCAGCCTCCGCCTCCGTCGCCGACCGTGGCATCGCCTCCACGCCTTCGGGGAACGCGTCGCCTCCGGACCACGGCGGCGCCTCCCGCCCGGCCGCCGGGCACTCTTCCCGGCCGTCCCGGCCACCTGATCAGCCATCCGGGCCATCCGCACCATCCGGAGTGACCAGGCCGTCCCGGACTCCCGTATCGCCGTCCTCGGCCTCCCCGTCCTCGGTTTCCGCGTCCTCGGTTTCCGCGTCTTCGGCCTCGGCGTCCGCGTCCTCGGTGTCGTTCGTCACCCTGCCCGCCGCATCGGAGTCGTCGATCTCCTCTTCGCCCTCGCCCTCGGACGATCCGTCGCGGGCCGGGAGCCCGGCGGGTGAGGGCCGCGAGCGGCCGGGCCGTCCTCATCGGCATGACACGGAGGTGGAGGGCGATGACACGGCCGGACCGGGCACAGACGGATCGGACACGGACGGATCGGACACGGACGGGTCGGACCCGGACGGCAGCGGGAGCCAGGACGCCGGGGGCATGAGCGGCATACCGACGACGGCCGCCCCGGAGTCGTCCGAGGCGGCCGCTCAGCCGCCGTCCGGGTCCCCGGACGCGCCCGCCGCCCCGCCCGTCGCGGAGTCCGGGCCGGCAGCCGCGCCCGCACGGCGGCTCCTGCCCCTGGGCAGCGGGCTGGTGCTCATAGGTCTCGGCCTGGGGACGGCGTTCATCGCTCTCCGCCTGCCCAGGGCCTAGGCTGCGGTCCTTCCCGGCCGAATGCCCGGATCAGGGCGTCACCAGCAGCACCTTGCCGATGTGGCCGCTCTCCTCGACGACCCGGTGGGCCGCCGCGGCGTCGCTCATCGGCATCTCCCGGTCGACGACCGGACGGACGTTGCCGTCGGCGAGCAGCGGCCACACGTGTTCGCGCACGGCCGCGACGACCGCCGCCTTCTCGTCGAGCGGACGGGCGCGCAGCGAGGTCGCGGTGATCGCGGCCCGCTTGCTCATCAGGGTGCCGATGTTCAGCTCGCCCTTGACGCCACCCTGCATGCCGATGATCGCGAGCCGTCCGCTGACAGCGAGGGCCCGTACGTTGCGGTCGAGGTACTTGGCCCCCATGTTGTCCAGGATGACGTCGGCGCCCGCCCCGTCCGTGGCCCGCTTGATCTCCTCGACGAAGTCCTGCTCGCGGTAGTTGATGAGGATGTCGGCGCCCAGTTCGGCGCAGTAGTCGAGCTTCTCCTTGGTGCCGGCCGTGACGGCGACCTTCGCTCCGACGGCCTTGGCGAGCTGGATCGCCATGGTGCCGATGCCGCTGGAGCCGCCGTGCACGAGGAAGGTCTCGCCGGGGCGGAGGTGGGCGACCATGAAGACGTTGGACCAGACGGTGCAGGTCACTTCCGGCAGTGCCGCGGCCTGCCTCAGGTCGACGTTCTCGGGCACGGGCAGCAGCTGGCCTGCCGGGACGGCGACCTTCTCGGCGTAACCGCCGCCCGAGAGCAGCGCGCACACCTGATCGCCGACCGCCCAGCCGGACACGCCCGGCCCGAGCGCGGCGATCCGGCCCGAGCACTCCAGGCCGGGGTACCGGGAGGCGCCGGGCGGCGGGTCGTAGTGCCCCTGCCGTTGCAGGATGTCGGCGCGGTTGACGGCGCTGGCCACCACGTCGACCAGCACCTCCCCCTCACCGGGCACCGGATCCGGCACCTCGTCCCACACCAACGCCTCGGGTCCACCGGGTTCGGGAATCGTGATCGCATGCATGGAGGCGACGCTACTCCGCCCCGGCGTCAGTCCTGGGGCAGCGGCTTGGTGTCCGGGGTGATCCGTGTGCCCGGGGTGGCGCGGACGATGGTGATCAGACGGTCCGTCAACTGGAGGGTGCCGACAGAAGGATCGTCGTAGCCCAGGACACGGTGTCCGCGTACGACGCTCACCACCAGGTCGTCGATCTCCCGCGGATTCCTGCCCGCCTCGGCGCGTATGACGGGTCGTTCGACGATGTCCAGCCCGCTGCCCTGCTGGATGAGGTCCTCCATGACCATGCCGGCGGCCGGGCTGAGCACGGACAGCCCGAGCAGCCTGCCCGCGGCGCTCGCGCTGGTGATCACGGCATCCGCGCCGGACTGCCGGAGCAGCGGCGCGTTCTCCTCCTCCCGCACCGCGGCGACGATCTTCGCCCCCCGGTTGAGCTGCCGGGCCGTCAGCGCCACCAGCACGGCCGTGTCGTCCCGCTGGGTGGCGATGATGATCTGCCGTGCCCGCTGCACCTCCGCCCGCTTGAGCACCTCGCTGCGGGTCGCGTCCCCGACCACTCCCACGTACCCGTCCGCCGCGGCCGCGTCGATCACCTTGGCGCTGGGATCGACCACGACGACCTGCTGCTTCTTCAGGCCCGTCGCGCAGACGGTCTGGATCGCGGACCTTCCCTTCGTGCCGAAGCCGACGACGACGGTGTGATCGCGCAAGGCGGACCTCCAGCGACTGAGGCGCCACTCCTCACGGGTGCGTTCGGTGAGGACTTCGAGTGTGGTGCCGACGAGAATGATCAGGAACAGCACGCGCAGGGGCGTGATGACGAAGATGTTGGTGAGCCGGGCCCCGTCGCTGACCGGGGTGATGTCGCCGTATCCGGTGGTGGAGAGCGTCACCGTGGCGTAGTAGGCCGCGTCGAGGAGGTCGACGGAACCGTCGGCGTTGTCGTGGTAGCCGTCGCGGTCGGCGTAGACGATGACGACGGTCACGACCAGCACCAGCAGGGCCATGGCGAGCCGCTTGCCGACCTGGCGGATCGGGCGTTCCACCACTTTCTTCGGGAGTTTCACCCGATGGGTCACGAGATGTTCGTCCGCCTGGCGGGCGATCGCGTCATGGCCCGGAAGTTTCACGTGAAACACACCCCGATTCCGGCGGCGGCCCAGGGCAGGTCGAGCAGTTCTGTCTCCTGGCCCGCACGGGCGCCACCCGGCGGTACGACGGCCAGCGCATCGGCCGCCGCGACCCCGCGCAGCATCGCCGGTCCGTTGTAGTGCAGCGGGACCGCGTGGTCGCCGCGCAGCACGACGGGCACGAGCCGGGTGTCGTAGGGATGCCCGTGCACCGCGTCCTTCAGCGGCAGCGTGTACGGCTCGAGCGCCGGACGCGCGGCCAGCGTGCGCAGCAGCGGCTCGGCGAGGGTGAGCAGGCCGGAGACGGCGGCGAGAGGGTTGCCGGGCAGGCCGACGAGGTGCTGGTCCTCCCTGGTGCGGGCCAGCAGCATCGGGTGGCCGGGGCGCACCTTCACACCGTCCACCAGCAGTTCGGCGCCGAGCCTGCTCAGGGTGGGGTGGACGTGGTCGACGGGGCCGGAGGCGGTGCCGCCGGTGGTGACGATCAGGTCGGCCTCGGACCTGCCGATCGCCTTGTGCAGTGCCTTGGCGTCGTCGCCGATGCGGCGCACGGTGGCCGTCTCCGCGCCGAGCGCCCGCAGCCAGGGCGGCAGCATCGGGCCGAGCGCGTCCCGGATCCGGCCGTCGTGCGGCAGGCCCGTGGTGAGCAGTTCGTCGCCGAGTACGAGGACGTCGACACGAGGCCGGGGGACGGCGGTGAGGGTGTCGTATCCGGCAGCCGCGGCGAGGCCCAGCACGGCGGGGGTGACCAGGGTCCCGACGGGCAGCAACTGGTCTCCGCTGCGGCACTCCTGTGCGCGTGGGCGGATGTCCTGGCCGTGGCTCACCTCGCGGGTGGCGTGCAGCCTGCCCTTGGCGTCCGTTCGGCCGTGCTCGCTGCGCAGCACGGCGGTGGTGTCCTGCGGGATGCGGGCGCCGGTCGCGATCCGTACGGCCTCGCCGTCGGTCAGCGGTTCGGGCCGTGCGTGTCCGGCCAGGGCGCCTTCTTCGCGTACGTCCCAGGGGCCGGGGCCGGCGACCGCCCAGCCGTCCATCGCGGAGGTGTCGAAGGAGGGCAGGTCGGTGAGGGCGGCCAGGGGCTCGGCCAGGACCAGGCCCAGGGCGGCGTCCAGGGGGACCGAGACGGGCGTGCGGCGGGCTCCGCCGCGGACGGCGCGGGCCGCGGTTTCGCGGGCCTGGGGCCATGGGGTGGCGTGGTGGTGGGCGTCCGGGGAGTGCCCCGGACGCGGGGGCTCTCCGAGGCCGGGGGAGTGCGTGGCGCCGTGGCCGGGCGTGAGCGGTCCGTGGCCGATGCCGTACCCCTGGGGGGAGGCGGGCCCGGAGGTGGGCAGGCCGCCGTGGGCGGGTCCGATGCCGTTGCCTGGTTCCTTCACGAGAGCGAGGGCCTCCTCGACATCGAGTTCCTCGGCGTCCTCGCCGGCCCGCACGCCGCGGGCGGTCATCCCGCGTCCGGACGGGTGTCGGGCGTGGCGTCGGGAGCGACGTCGGGCCTGGCCTCGGCGGTGTCCTCGTCCGCCCAGCGCAGGGCGAGGGCGGCGGCCTTGCGGGCGGCCTGCGCGACCGCTTCGGGGCCGCCCTTGCCCTGTGCGGCGGCGTAGCCGACGAGGAAGGTGGTCAGGGGTGCCGCGGGCCGGGCGACGCCGTGGGCGGCGTCGCGGGCGAGATCGAGCAGCACGCCGGTGTCGACGTCCAGGTCGATGCCCAGTTCGTCCTTGACTGCGGAAATCCATTCATCCAACACGTGCCCATGCTCCCTGATGCGTGCCCTGGCGGTGGCGATGTCGTCCCAGGTGTCGCAGTCGAAGGACGCGACATGGTCGGGGACCCGGGTGAGGTCGAGTGCGGTGGTGAGCCGGCGCAGCGGCAGCCCGGTGAGAGCGCCGTGTTCCCGGGTGAGCGCCGCCAGCTCGCGGCGCAGCGCGTGGGCACGGTAGGCCGCCACGAGCGGCTGGTCACGGCCGTCGGCGTCGGTGAGCAGCGCGCCGTCCGCGCGGCCCGCGCGCAGGGCGCCCAGGAGCCGCCGTACGGTGGCCGGTGCGAGGAACGGCAGATCGGCGGAGAGCACGACGACGTGGTCCGCCGTGGTGTGGCGCAGGCCGGCGTCGAGCGCGGCGAGCGGGCCCGCGCCGGGCGGTTCCTCGCGCGCCCAGCGCACGGGCCGCGCCGTGGGTCTGGGCTCGGCGACGACCACGGTCGTGCGGGCCTCGGCGCAGGCGGAGAGGACACGGTCGAGCAGGGCACGGCCACCGACCCGCACACCGGGCTTGTCCGCGCCGCCCAGCCGCCGGGCGGCGCCTCCGGCGAGCACGACGGCGTCGTGGGCGGCGGACTCGTGCGCGGGGAGCTCATGGGCAGGGCGCTCGAAGGCGGTCACCCCCTGAGTATGCGTCCCGCCCGCGATCACAGGGAACGCGGGCGGGGGTTCCGTCCGCTCGGGGCAGGCTCAGGGCCTGTCCGCCGGACGGGCCCCGGTCTTCTCAGAGCGTGCGCAGCAGCACCGCCGGCTGCTCCACGCAGTCGGCCACATAGCGCAGGAACCCGCCGGCCGTGCCGCCGTCGCACACCCGGTGGTCGAAGGTGAGCGAGAGCTGGACGACCTGCCGCACCGCCAGCTCGCCCTCGTGCACCCAGGGCTTGGGGACGATGCGGCCGACGCCGAGCATGGCGGCCTCGGGATGGTTGACGATCGGTGTGGAGCCGTCGACGCCGAACACTCCGTAGTTGTTCAACGTGAAGGTGCCGCCGGTGAGTTCCCCGGGGGTGAGGGTGCCCGCGCGGGCCGCCTCGGTCAGCCGGGCGAACTCGGCGGTCAGCGACTCGGCGTCCCGCGCGTGCGCGTCCCGTACGACGGGGACGACCAGCCCGCGCTCGGTCTGCGCGGCGAAGCCCAGGTGCACCCGGTCCAGCCGGACGATCTCCCTGGTCTCCATGTCGACCGTGGAGTTGAGCTCGGGGTGGCGGGCGAGGGCGGCGGTGCAGATCCGGGCGAGCAGTGCGAGCAGGGAGACCTTCGGTCCGCCCGCCGCGTTCATGGCCGCCCGGGCGCGCATCAGTTCCGTCGCGTCGGCGTCGACCCAGCATGTCGCGTCGGGGATCTCGCGGCGGCTCCGGGAGAGCTTGTCGGCGACGGCGCCGCGGACACCCTTGAGGGGGATCCGGGTGCCGGCGGCGGCCGGGCTCCGCGCCGGGGCCGGCGCGGTCGCCGACCCGGCGGACGCCGCGAACGTGGCCATCGGGCCGGCCGGGACCGCTGGGGCCGGCGTCTTCGCCGTACGGCCCGGTGCCGTCCCGGCCCTGAACGCCTCCTCGACGTCCGCGCGCAGGATCAGCCCGTCGGGCCCGGAGCCCGACAGCCGCCGCAGGTCCACGCCGTACTCCCGGGCCAGCCGGCGCACGAGCGGGGAGATCACGGGGACGGGGCCGTCGGTGGGCCGCTCGGCATGGCCGGCGCGCTCGGCCACCGCCGGCACGGCCACGGCGTTCGGGGCCGGGCGGGGGGCCGGGGACGCTGCCCCGTCCGGGCGCGGCGCGCCCGGGGCGGGCCGAATCCTGCGGCGGCGCGCCGGCGGCGCCCCCGTGCCGTAGCCGACCAGGACGTTGCCGGAGCCACCGGTCTCGCCCTCGGCGGCCGGTTCGGAGGCCTCCCCGACCGCGACCGTCAGCAGCGGGGCACCCACGGGCAGTTCCGTGCCCTCATCGCCGAAGCGGGCCGTGACCACACCGCCGTAGGGGCAGGGCACCTCGACCATCGCCTTGGCCGTCTCGACCTCGACGACCGGCTGGTCGACGGCCACGACGTCGCCCACCTCGACCAGCCAGCGGACGATCTCCGCCTCGGTGAGCCCCTCCCCGAGGTCGGGGAGCTTGAACTCCAGCACCTGTGCCATCAGCTTTCGGCCTCCCACTGCAGACGCGCCACGGCGTCCAGGATCCGGTCGACGCCGGGCAGGTGGTGCCGCTCCAGCATCGGCGGCGGGTAGGGGATGTCGAACCCGGCCACGCGCAGCACCGGCGCCTCCAGGTAGTGGAAGCAGCGCTCCGTGACACGGGCGGCGATCTCCCCGCCCGGACCGCCGAACCCGCCCGACTCGTGCACGACGACCGCACGCCCGGTGCGCCGGACCGACGCGCACACCGTCTCGTCGTCGAACGGCACCAGCGAGCGCAGGTCGACGACTTCCAGCTCCCAGCCCTCGCCCCGGGCCGCCTCGGCGGCTTCGAGGCAGACGGGCACGGACGGGCCGTAGGTGATGAGCGTGGCGCTCCTGCCGGAGCGCCGCACCACGGCGCGGCCTATCGGCTCAACGGTCTGCGGGTCGTCCGGGTTCCAGGAATCCTTCGACCAGTACAGCCGCTTGGGTTCGAGGAAGACGACCGGGTCGTCGGAGGCGATGGCGGCGCGCAGCAGCCCGTAGGCGTCGGCGACGGTCGCGGGCGTGACGACGTGCAGCCCCGGGGTCGCCATGTAGTACGCCTCGGAGGCGTCGCTGTGGTGCTCGACGCCGCCGATGCCGCCGCCGTACGGGATGCGGATGGTCAGGGGCAGGGGCATCTTGCCGCGTGTGCGGTTGCGCATCTTCGCGACATGGCTGACCAGCTGTTCGAAGGCCGGGTAGGCGAAGGCGTCGAACTGCATTTCGACGACCGGGCGCAGGCCGTACATCGCCATGCCGACGGCGGTGCCGAGGATGCCGGCCTCGGCCAGCGGGGTGTCGGTGCAGCGGTCCTCGCCGAACTCCTTGGCGAGTCCGTCGGTGACCCGGAAGACGCCGCCGAGGGTGCCGACGTCCTCACCCATGACGTGCACGGCGGGGTCGGCGGCCATCGCGTCGCGCAACGCGCGCGTGAGGGCCTGGGCCATGGTGGCCGGCTTGAGGGCGACGGTGCTCATCGGGCGGTGCCCTCCTCCGCCTCGGCCGCCAGCTCGGCCCGCAGCAGGGCCTGCTGCTCGCGCAGTTGCGGGGTCGGCTCGGCATAGGCATGGGCGAACAGGTCCATCGGGTCGAGCGCCGGGTCCTGGTTCATGTGTTCGCGCAGCCGCGCGGCCATCGTCTCGGCCTCCTCGCGGACGGCCGCCATCGCGTCCTCGTCGATCAGCCCGCGGCCGGTCAGCTCCCGCTCCAGCAGCTGGACCGGGTCGTGGCCGCGCCAGGCCTCGACCTCGGCCTCGCCGCGGTAGCGGGTGGCGTCGTCGGCGTTGGTGTGGGCGTCGATGCGGTACGTCACGGCCTCCACCAGGGTGGGACCGCCTCCCGCGCGCGCGTGCCGTACGGCGTCGGTGAGCACCTCGTGGACGGCGGCGGCGTCGTTGCCGTCGACCAGCCGGCCCGGCATGCCGTACCCGACGGCCTTGTGGGCCAGGGAGGGCGCCGCGGTCTGCTTGGCGAGCGGGACGGAGATGGCGAAGCCGTTGTTCTGCACCAGGAAGACGACCGGGGCCTGCCAGACGGCGGCGAAGTTCAGCGCCTCGTGGAAATCACCCTCGCTGGTGCCGCCGTCGCCGACCATCGCCAGCGCCACCACGTCGTCGCCCTTGAGGCGGGCGGCGTGGGCGAGGCCGACGGCGTGCGGCAACTGGGTGGCCAGCGGCGTGGACAGCGGGGCGACACGGTGCTCGTAGGGGTCGTAGCCGGTGTGCCAGTCGCCGCGCAGCAGCGTGAGGGCCTCGACGGGGTCCACACCTCGGGCCACGACGGCGAGCGTGTCGCGGTAGCTGGGGAAGAGCCAGTCACGCTCCTCGAGGGCGAGCGCGGCGGCGACCTCGCAGGCCTCCTGGCCGGTGCTGGAGGGGTAGACGGCGAGCCTGCCCTGCTTGGTCAGGGCGGTGGCCTGCGCGTTGTAGCGGCGGCCGAGGACCACCTGCGCGTACAGACGGCGCAGCAGCTCCGGATCGGCCTTCCCGGCCGCCTCCGTCCCCAGCACGCGGTGGGGCTCCGCGTCGGGCAGCAGCGGCGCGGGGTCGGTACGGGGCTGCCAGGCGGGCGGCGGTGATGGCCGGTAGGCACCCCGCTGCTCCATGACCGTCATGACGGCACCTCCTCGTGGGAGCGGCTACGGAGGCGCATCGGCTGTGACCCGCCTCACCTACCGATTGTTCGGTCGCCGGCACATTTTGGCTACAGGCGGCCTCAGGCTGTGGACAAACGGTTCTCCACAGCGTGGGATGGACGCAGTACGTCCATGGTAGAGAGGCGGGGGGACATGGCTCCTGAACAAATGGCCGAAAGCCCGGACGGCACCGCCCTGCCGCCGCCCCGCCCACTGGACTCCGTGGACCAGGACATCCTCCAGATGCTCCAGTCGGACGGCCGCGCCTCGATACGGTCGGTGGCCGAACGCGTCCACGTCTCGCGCGCCAACGCCTACGCCCGCATCAACCGCCTCCTCGAGGACGGTGTCATCCGCGGCTTCGGAGCCCGCGTCGACCATGAACGCGCGGGGCACGGCACGTCCGCCTACATCACGCTGAAGATCGTGCAGAACTCCTGGCGCACCGTGCGCGAGGAGCTGCGCCGGCTGCCCGGCGCCTCCCACATCGCCCTGGTCGGCGGCGACTTCGACGTCCTGCTGCTGGTGCACACGCCGGACAACCGGGCGCTGCGCGAGCTGGTGCTGACCCGGCTCCAGGCGATCCCCGAAGTGCTCAGCACCCGCACGCTGCTGGTGTTCGAGGAGGAGGACCTGGAACCGCAGCGTTGAACGCGTGCCGGATCAGCCCTCCTTGCGCAGACCGCCGAAGACCAACTGCGTCACCGCGTCCGCCACTTCCCGCTCGCTCATGCCCCGGCCGTCCGGCCGGTACCACTCCACGATCGAATTGATCATCCCGAAGACGAGGCGGGTCGCCAGCCGCACCTCCACGTCACCGCGCACGTCACCGTCGGCCGCCGCCGCCTTCAGCAGTTCGGCCACCCGGTGGTCGAACTCGCGCCGCCGCTCCAGCGCCCACCGCTCGGTCACCGTGTTGCCGCGCACCCTCAGCAGCAGTGTCACGTACGGCAGTTCGGCGATGAGCACCTCGACCATGCGGCGCACGACGTACTCCAGGCGCTCGGCGGCGCGCCCCACGCGCGCGTGCTCCTCGTCGAGGATTTCGAAGAGGCCGTCCAGCGCCCGGCTGACGGCTCGGCGCAGCAGCTCCTCCTTGCCGGCCACGTGATGGTAGATCGACGACTTGGAGATGCCGGCGGCCTTGGACAGGTGCTCCATGGAGGTGCCGTCGTAGCCGCGCTCGTTGAAGACCCGCACCGCCACGGACAGCAGCGTCTCGGGCGTGTACGTGTCGCGCCTGGCCGTGGTCATGAGATGCCCTCCCGCTTCTCGGAGGCGTAGGCGTGCCGGTACAGCGCGAGGGACGGGGCGTAACGTCCGGACGGATCGC
This sequence comes from Streptomyces sp. NPDC006393, assembly GCF_040628575.1. Classification (NCBI taxonomy): domain Bacteria; kingdom Bacillati; phylum Actinomycetota; class Actinomycetes; order Kitasatosporales; family Streptomycetaceae; genus Streptomyces; species Streptomyces sp. NPDC006393. The sequence continues at coordinate 31,399 of NZ_JBEXZD010000047.1, read as the reverse complement.
GCAGGTGCAGGTCGTCCAGCAGCCCGTAGGCCCAGGTCCGGCCGAGGCGGCGGCTCCATTCGAAGGGACCGAGGGGGTAGTTGACGCCAAGCCGCATCGCGGTGTCGATGTCCTCCTCGGTGGCCACGCCCTTGGCGACGGCGTCGTGCGCCAGGTCGACGATCCGGGCCACCGTCCGGGCGACGATCATTCCGGGAACGTCCCCGATGACGCTGACCTCCTTGCCGAGGGCCTGGAACAGGCCGGTGGACTCCGCGAGGGTCTGCGAGGAGGTGTCCTGGGAGGCCGACAGGGCAATACGCGTGGCCCGGCGGTAGTCGAGCGCCAGGTCGAAGTAGACGACGTCGCGGAACTCCACGGAGGTCTGCCCGTCGGCGAGGACCAGCTGGCCGCCGCCCGGCAGCACCAGGCGGGTGCCGTTGTCCTCGTCCTCCTCACGCACCGCGATGCCCGCCTCACGGATCAGCGCCAGGAGCTCCGACGCGGGCCCCAGGTCACCCTCCGCGACGACGTACGCGGGAGGCTGCGCCCGCTCGGCGGTGTGCGGTTCGGGGCGCTCGGCGCCGTCGCCGTAGTCGTACCAGCCGTGGCCGCTCTTGCGGCCGAGCCGGCCGGACTCGACCAGGCGGCGCTGGGCGAGCGAGGGGGCGAAGCGCACATCCTGGAAGAAGGACCGCCACACGGAGTGCGTCACGGACTCGTTGACGTCCTGGCCGATGAGGTCGGTCAGCTCGAAGGCGCCCATCTTGAACCCGCCGGACTCGCGCAGGACCGCGTCGATGGTGGCGGGGTCGGCGGCCTGGGACTCCAGGACGGCGAAGGCCTCGGCGTAGAAGGGGCGCGCGATGCGGTTGACGATGAAGCCGGGGGTGTCGGCACAGGCGACCGGGGTCTTGCCCCAGGCGCGGGCCATCTCGTACGCGCGCGTGGCCGACGTGACGTCGGTGGCGAACCCGGAGACCACCTCGACCAGCGGCATCAGCGGGGCCGGGTTGAAGAAGTGCAGGCCCACGAAGCGGCCCGGGTTGCGCAGCGCCCCGCCGATGGCCGTCACCGACAGGGACGAGGTGTTGGTGGCGAGCAGGCAGTCGTCGGTGACGACGCCCTCCAGTTCCTTCAGCAGCTCCTGCTTGACGTCCAGCCGCTCCAGGACGGCCTCGACGACCAGGGAGCAGTCCGCGAGCTCGGTCAGGCTCCCGGCGGGCTTCAGCCGGACGCGGGCCGCGTCCCGGTCGGCGCCGGTGAGCCGGTCCTTCTCGACGAGCCGGTCGAGCCGGGCGCCGATCGCGGCGGCCGCCTCCTGGGCCCGCCCAGGCACGGCGTCGTACAGGCGTACGGAATGGCCGGCGACCAGCGCGACCTGGGCTATGCCCTGGCCCATGGTGCCGGTGCCGACGACGGCCACGGGGCTGCTGAGGTCGAGTGCTGTCATGTGCGCGATCCTCCCGCACGGCGTTTTCCACAGATGCGGCGGACCCCCTCCGCCCAGACTTTCCACAGACGCGGCGGACCACTTGCCCCGACCGATCGTTCGGTTACTCTAACTCTGACCGGCTGTCCCTGCCCATGTTTCTGCCAGGTCATGAGCTCGACGAGGAGCTCTTGAGACGAGGAGTTGGTCCCGCATGGCCGCCGAACTGACCACGCACGAGCTGATCGCCCGCCACCGGCCCACTCTCGACCAGGCGCTGGAAGCGATCCGCACGCGCGCGTACTGGTCGCCCCACCCCGAGCACCCCAAGGCCTACGGGGAGCACGGCAGCCTGGACGCGGCCGCCGGCAAGGCCGCCTTCGACGCCCTCCTGGGCACCCGCCTGGACCTCGGCCAGCCCGGCACCGACGACTGGGTGGGCGGCGAGGTCTCGCCGTACGGCATCGAGCTGGGCGTGACGTACCCGCACGCGGACATCGACGTGCTGCTGCCCGCCATGAAGGCCGGCCAGGGCGCCTGGCGCGACGCGGGCGCCGAGACCCGCGCGGTGGTCTGCCTGGAGATCCTCAAGCGGATCAGCAACCGGACGCACGAGTTCGCGCACACGGTCATGCACACCTCCGGCCAGGCCTTCATGATGGCGTTCCAGGCGGGCGGCCCGCACGCCCAGGACCGCGGCCTGGAAGCGGTGGCGTACGCGTACGCGGAGCAGGTCCGCACGCCCCGGACCGCCGAGTGGACCAAGCCGCAGGGCAAGCGCGAACCGCTCGTCCTCACCAAGCAGTTCACCCCGGTCCCGAGGGGTGTCGCACTCGTCATCGGCTGCAACACCTTCCCGACGTGGAACGGCTACCCGGGCCTGTTCGCCTCCCTGGCCACCGGCAACGCGGTCCTGGTCAAGCCCCACCCGCGCGCGGTCCTGCCGCTCGCGCTCACGGTGAAGACCGCCCGCGAGGTGCTGGCCGAGGCGGGCTTCGACCCGAACCTGGTCGCACTCACCGCCGAGCACCAGGGGGAGGGCATCGCCAAGACGCTGGCCACCCGCCCGGAGATCAGGATCATCGACTACACGGGCTCCACGGCCTTCGGCGACTGGCTGGAGGCCAACGCACGCCAGGCCCAGGTCTACACCGAGAAGGCCGGCGTCAACACGGTGCTCGTGGAGTCCACGGACGACTACAAGGGGATGCTCTCCAACCTGGCCTTCTCGCTGTCCCTGTACAGCGGCCAGATGTGCACCACCCCGCAGAACCTGCTGATCCCCCGCGGGGGCATCCGCACCGACCAGGGCCCCAAGTCCTTCGACGAGGTGGCGGCCGACCTCGCGAAGGCGGTCGACGGCCTGCTCGGCGACGACGCCCGCGCGAACGCCCTGCTGGGCGCGATCGTCAACCCGGACGTCAAGGCCCGCCTGGAAGCCGCGGCGTCCCTCGGAGAGGTCGCCCTCGCCTCCCGCGAGATCACCAACCCCGACTTCCCCGGAGCGGTCGTCCGCACGCCGGTCATCGTGAAGCTGGACGGCGCCAAGCCGGACGACGAGGCCGCCTACATGAGCGAGTGCTTCGGTCCCGTCTCCTTCGCCGTGGCCGTCGACTCGGCCGCCGACGCGGTGGATCTCCTGCGGCGCACGATCCGCGACAAGGGCGCCATGACGGTGGGCGCCCACACGACCGACGAGGAGGTCGAGCGGGCGGTGCGCGAGGTGTGCCTGGAGGAGGCCGCCCAGCTGTCGCTGAACCTCACCGGCGGGGTGTACGTCAACCAGACGGCCGCCTTCTCCGACTTCCACGGCTCCGGCGGCAACCCGGCGGCCAACGCGGCCCTGTGCGACGGCGCCTTCGTGGCCAACCGCTTCCGGGTCGTGGAGGTCCGCCGCGAGGCGTAGGACGCGTTCGGAGAGCGGCGCCGGCCGCCCGTCAGGGTGCGCCCCCGGTCGCGCTCCAGTGGTACAGCGTCATCGCGACACTGGTGGCGAGGTTGTAGCTGGAGACCTGGGGGCGCATCGGCAGGGCCACCAGATGGTCGGTGCGCTGCCGGAGCTCGGCGGACAGGCCGCTGCGCTCGGAACCGAAGGCGAGCACGGCGTCGTCGGGCAGCTTCAGTCCGCGGATGTCCTCGCCCTCCGGGTCGAGCGCGAACAGCGGCCCGGCCGGGAGTTCGTCCACGGCCAGCCGTTCCACGGCCGTCGCGAAGTGCAGCCCCGCCCCGCCGCGCACCACCGTCGGGTGCCAGGGGTCGAGGGTGCCGGTGGTGACCACGCCGGTCGCCCCGAAACCGGCGGCCAGCCGGATCACCGCACCCGCGTTGCCCAGATTGCGCGGCTGGTCCAGGACGACGACCGGCGCGCCGCGGGGCGTGTGCGCCAGCGCCCGCAGATTCGCCTCGCGGGAGGGCCGTAGCGCGAGCGCGGCCACTGCGGTGGGATGCGGACGCGGCACGAACGAGGCGTACGTGTCCCTCGGCACCTCGGTGAGCAGCGCGTCCAGGGTGTCCCGGACGTCCGGGGCCAGCTCCTCGGCCAGCGCGAGTGCCGCGCTCCGGTCGGCGGTGACGGCCACCGGTACCCCGGCCCCGAAGCGCACCGCGTGCTTGAGGGCGTGGAAGCCGTCGAGCAGCACGGTGGGCGCGGGGCCGTCGGCGAGCCGGCGCCAGGCGCGCACGGGGTCGGGTACGGGGTCCGTCATGCCGGGAAGCCTACGCGGGCGGGCTCGCTGTCCCCGGGGGAGCGCGGCTCCTCCGGCTCGCGGCGGCCGCCGCGCGACAGCAGCCGTCCACGCGCGCGTGCGGCCCGGTCGCCGAGCCGGTGCAGGAACGACGTCGGCAGGAACACCGCGTCCGCCGCGATCATCGCCAGCGAGAAGAACGGCAGCCCCAGGACGACGGCGATCACGGCGTGCTCGGTCATCATGGCCACCAGCAGGACGTTCTTCACCCGCCGGTTGAACAGCGTGAAGGGGAAGGCGACCTGCACGATCACCGTCCCGTAGGTGACGACCATCATGAGCGTCCCGCTGGAGGACAGCAGATCGGCCAGGCCGGGCCAGGGCGAGAAGTAGTCCAGGTGGAGCGGGTAGTACACAGCGGTGCCGTCCTGCCAGCGCGAACCCTGGATCTTGTACCAGCCGGCCGTCGCATAGATCAGGCAGGCCTCGGTCATGATCACCAGCAGGGCGACGTTGTGCAGGATGTCGGCGATCACGTCGAGCAGGATCCGCGGCTCCGCCGACCTCGCGCGCCGCGCGACCAGCCACCACAGCGCCTGCGCCGCCCATACCGTCCACAGCAGCGTGGGCACCAGCCACTCGCCCTGCATCCTGCCCGCCACCGTGACCCCGGCCAGGACCGCTCCCAGCACACCCCACAGCGCCGGGCCCACCCGGTCGGGCGGCACCCGCTCCCCGCGCGCGCGTGCCGCGCGCCCGCGCTCCGCCCGCCGCGCGTCCAGCGACCACACCTGCCCACAACGGGTGAAGACCAGGTACAGCGACATCAGGTGCAGGACGTTGTCACCGCCGTCGCCCACGAAGACGCTGCGGTTCTGCAGCGAGAACACGCCGAGCATGAACAACACGGACATCGTGCGGGTGCGCCAGCCCAGCAACAGCAGCAGGCTCGCCAGCACGGCCAGCGCGTAGACGGTCTCGAACCAGAACTGGCCCCTGAACCACATCAGCGCGGTGAACGCGCCGTTCTCCTGCGTCAGACGCCGGCCCAGGTCCCAGCTCCACGGGCCGTCGGGGCCGTAGAGCTCCTGGCGGTGCGGATACTCGCGCAGCAGGAACAGCAGCCAGGTCGCGGAGAAGCCGATGCGTATCACGGCCGTCTGGCGGGGTCCGAGGGCGGCCTCGGTGATCCGGCCGATCCCCCGGGACACGGTCATGGAGAGCTGGTTCACCGCACACCTCCCCGGGCCTCGGCGGCCGGCACCGTCCACCACGGCAGCACGCGGTAGGCGGGCTCGGACGGCACCCTCTCACCGCTCCACCCGGGCGGCGACACGGCGGCGGTGCGCACGCGGACCTGGACGCGCTGGAGCGTGCCACCGGCGGCCGCGTGGTCGCGGTCCAGGCGCAGCACGACGATGCGGCGCAGGTACTCCTCGGACAGGGTGCCGCGCACGCCCACCGGGCGGTTGTCCTTGTCGTGGGTGCCGCTGTAGTAGTCGAGGGCGCGGCGCAGCTCGTTCTGCTGGGTGTGGCTGGGCAGCGGGTTGCCCCGGATCGCCCGGCCGTCCTCCGCCGACAGGTCGTACCAGCCGGTGGTGGAGGTGCTGCCGTCCGCCCCGTGCGTCTCGGCGCGTACCTGGACGGCGATGTTCTGTTGCAGCGGGTTCGGCGCGAACAGTTTCCAGTTCTGCTCGAACTCCGGGTATATCCAGTCGTCGATGGCCGCGCCGTGCTGCTTCGTCACCGTGTTCGAGGGTGCGATGTGCAGGAACACCATGCCGAGGTGCACACAGGCGACCACCGCCACCACCGCGAGCGCCAGCGCGGCGCCCACCTGATAGCGCGGAGAGAGCGCGGCGACACCGAGACGGGTCCCGACGAGTGGTTCGGGACGGTCCAGGGGCCCGTCGGCTCCCGGTTCCCCCTCCGGTCCGGAGCGCTCGTACGTCGTGGGAGGGCGGTCAGTCTCCTCCGTGACCTGAGACCCACCGGGCTCATCGGTCCCGCCGACCCGGCGGAGCTCATCGACCCCGCGGGTTCTGCCGGGCTCATCGGCCCCGCCGGTTCTGCCGGGCTCATCGGCCCCGCCGGTTCTGCCGGGCTCATCGGCCCCGCCGGCCCCGCGGGGCTCGGGGGGACCGGCGGTCCTGTCCGGTCCGTGTCGCCCGCCCGGCCCGTGCGGAGCGTTCGAGTCCTCGTCGTGCGTGTCCATTCCGCCGCCCCGTTTCCCGATCCCGCCGCGTGCCCGCTCTGTCTTCCGCCCTTGCGGCCACCCCTCACCCCGCCGCCCGAACGGACGCGGGGCTCGGTACGTCACCGCGCCCACCCGCTCTGCTCCCGGGCGTCGCACGGAACGGTACTCAGCGCCGCCCGCCGGGCACAGCCCCGGCCCGCACGACCGCCCGGCTCGCACGGCGTTTGGCACTACTCTGTCGGCCTTCACCCGAATGGCGCCGGAGGCCGTGCACACAGAGCCCGCACAGCGGACCCTCACGGGCGGGGAAACAGACCCTCACGGGCGGCGAAACGTGGTGCCCCGAACGCTTTCCGTGTCGGATGCGGGCGGTCCGCGCTGTGTCCACAGGGCACCGGCTCCGTTTTCCACAGCGGTTGACACTCCGCGGCGGCGAACCGCACCATGGAATCCACCGGACCGAACGATCGGTCGGGAGATGGCAGAGAAGTCGAGGTCAAGGGGGACCGCATGGCGACAGCAGCCGCGCACCTGACGGCCGGCATCCCGGCGCACGACGCCCCGGACGGCGCCGCGGGTACGGACGCGAACCAGCGCGCCTTTGACGCCGCGGTGGCCGCCGACGAGCGCATCGAGCCGCGGGACTGGATGCCCGACGCCTACCGCGCGACACTGGTCCGGCAGATCGCCCAGCACGCGCATTCCGAGATCATCGGCATGCAGCCGGAGGCCAACTGGATCACCCGCGCGCCGTCCCTGCGCCGCAAGGCCATCCTCATGGCCAAGGTCCAGGACGAGGCGGGCCACGGCCTGTACCTGTACAGCGCCGCCGAAACACTGGGGACCAGCCGCGAGGAGCTGCTGGACAAGCTGCACACCGGCCGCCAGAAGTACTCCTCGATCTTCAACTACCCCACCCTGACCTGGGCGGACGTGGGCGCGATCGGCTGGCTGGTGGACGGCGCCGCGATCACCAACCAGGTCCCCCTGTGCCGCTGCTCCTACGGCCCCTACGCGCGCGCCATGGTCCGTATCTGCAAGGAGGAGTCCTTCCACCAGCGCCAGGGGTACGAACTGCTGCTGGCCCTGAGCCGGGGCACGCCCGAGCAGCACGCGATGGCGCAGGACGCGGTGAACCGCTGGTGGTGGCCGTCCCTGATGATGTTCGGCCCGCCGGACGACGCCTCCCAGCACTCCGCGCAGTCGATGGCCTGGAAGATCAAGCGTCATTCGAACGACGAGCTGCGTCAGCGCTTCGTCGACATCTGCGTCCCCCAGGCGGAGTCCCTCGGCCTCACCCTCCCCGACCCGGACCTGAAGTGGAACGAGGAGCGGGGGCAACACGACTTCGGCGCCATCGACTGGACCGAGTTCCAGGCCGTCCTCAAGGGCAACGGCCCGTGCAACGAGCAGCGCCTGACCCAGCGCCGACGGGCGCACGACGAGGGCGCCTGGGTGCGGGAGGCGGCCGCGGCCCACGCGGCCAGGCACAGCGGCGGAACAGAGGCGCACGGCGCGGTAGGCGTGGCAGGCGCCGCGGGCGCGACAGGCGCGACAGGCAGGCCGGACGCGACAGTCGCGGCAGGCACGACGGACGCGACAGGCAGGACAGGAGCGAAGCAGGCATGACGAACACCGACTGGCCCTTGTGGGAGGTCTTCGTGCGGTCCCGGCGCGGGCTGTCCCACACCCACGCCGGCAGCCTGCACGCCCCGGACGCCGAACTGGCCCTGCGCAACGCCCGCGACCTGTACACGCGGCGTGGTGAGGGCGTCTCCATCTGGGTGGTCCCCTCCGCCGCGATCACGGCCTCCTCGCCGGACGAGAAGGACCCGTTCTTCGAGCCGGCCGCCGACAAGCCCTACCGGCACCCGACCTTCTACGAGATCCCGGAAGGGGTGAAGCACCTGTGACGGCCACCGTCGCCACCGCCGCCGCCCTGGCCCTGGGCGACGACGCCCTGGTGCTCTCCCACCGGCTGGGGGAGTGGGCGGGTCACGCGCCCGTCCTGGAGGAGGAGGTCGCCCTCGCCAACATCGCCCTCGACCTGCTGGGCCAGGCCCGCGTCCTGCTGTCGATGGTCAGCGACGAGGACGAACTGGCCTATCTGCGCGAGGAGCGCGCCTTCACCAACCTCCAGCTCGTCGAGCAGCCGAACGGCGACTTCGCGCACACCATCGCCCGCCAGCTGTACTTCTCCACCTACCAGCACCTGCTGTACGCGGCGCTGGCCGGCGGCGAGGCCGAGTTCGCCCCGCTCGCCGCCAAGGCGGTCAACGAGGTCGCCTACCACCGCGACCACGCCGAACAGTGGACGCTGCGGCTCGGCGACGGCACGGACGTCAGCCACGAACGGATGCGGCGGGCCTGCGAGGCGCTGTGGCGGTTCACCGGCGAGATGTTCCAGCCGGTGGCAGGCCTGGACCTCGACTGGGCCGGCCTGGAGGCCGCCTGGCTGGAGTCCGTGGGTGATGTGCTGGAGCGGGCCACCCTGACGCTGCCGGAAGGTCCGCGGGTCACGGCCTGGTCGGCGGGCGCCGGACGGCAGGGCGTGCACACCGAGCCGTTCGGGCGGATGCTCGCCGAGATGCAGCACCTGCACCGCAGCCACCCGGGGGCGTCATGGTGACCGCGACGACCCCACTGGAGGCGGAGCTGCTGCGGCTCGCGGGCTCCGTGCCCGACCCCGAGCTGCCCGTGCTCACCCTTCAGGAGCTGGGCGTGGTCCGCGCGGTGCACCTGCACGGCGCGGACGCGGTCGAGGTCGAGCTGACCCCGACCTACACCGGCTGCCCGGCCGTCGAGGCGATGTCGCTCGACATAGAACGGGTGCTGCGCGAGCACGGCATGCGGGAGGTCACCGTCCGCAAGGTGCTCTCGCCGGCCTGGTCGACGGACGACATCACAGCCGAGGGGCGGCGCAAGCTGCGGGAGTTCGGCATAGCACCGCCACGCGTACGGACCGCCTCGGGACCCGTCTCCGTGGATCTCGGCGCCACCCGCATCCGCCCCCGCACGACCCCCCCAACCAAGGGCTCCCCCGCAGCTCCAACCGCACCAACCGCACCAGCTGCTCCCCCTGGCGGCGACCTTGTCGACGCCGTCCGCTGTCCGCACTGCGGATCGGCCGACACCGAGCTGCTCAGCCGGTTCTCCTCCACCGCCTGCAAGGCGCTGCGGCGCTGCCTGGCCTGCCGGGAACCGTTCGACCACTTCAAGGAGGTGTGATGGCCCGGTTCCACCCACTGCGCGTGACGGCTGTCGACCGGCTCACCGACGACTCCGTGGCCCTCACCTTCACGGTGCCGCCGGAGCTGCGGGCGGAGTACCGGCACGCGCCGGGCCAGCACCTAGCCCTGCGGCGGGTGGCCGACGGGGCCGACATCCGGCGGACGTACTCGATCTGCTCACCGGCACCGGACCCCGACGGCGAGGGGCCGCGCACGCTGCGGGTCGGGGTGCGGCTGGTGGAGGGCGGGGCGTTCTCCGCCTACGCGCTGAAGGAGATCGCCGTCGGGGACGAGCTGGAGGTGATGACCCCGGCGGGCCGCTTCACGCTGCGTCCCGCGCCCGGTCTGTACGCGGCGGTGGTCGGCGGCAGCGGCATCACGCCGGTGCTGTCCATCGCCGCCACCCTGCTGGCCCGCGAACCGTCGGCCCGCTTCTGCCTGATACGCGGCGACCGGACCACCGCCTCGACGATGTTCCTGGAGGAGGTCGCCGACCTGAAGGACCGCTACCCCGAGCGGTTTCAGCTGGTGACGGTGCTCTCGCGGGAGGAGCAGCAGGCCGGGTTGCCGTCCGGACGCCTCGACGAGGAGCGGCTCACGGGGCTGCTTCCGGCGCTGCTGCCGGTGCCCGAGGTGGCCGGATGGTTCCTGTGCGGGCCGTACGGGCTGGTGCAGGGGGCCGAGCGGGCCCTGCGGGGACTCGGGGTCACCCGGGACCGGATCCACCAGGAGATCTTCCATGTGGACGCCGGTACGGCCACCCGCCCGGCATCCGCGGCACCGGCGCACAGCACGGTCACCGTCCGGCTCGACGGCCGTGGCGGGACGTGGCCGGTCCAGGACGGGGAGACGCTGCTGGAGACGGTCCTGCGCAACCGTCCCGACGCGCCGTACGCCTGCAAGGGCGGGGTCTGCGGGACATGCCGCGCCTTCCTGGTGACGGGCGAGGTCCGCATGGACCGCAACTTCGCGCTGGAACCGGAGGAGACGGAGGCGGGTTACGTGCTGGCGTGCCAGTCGCACCCGGCGACGGAGAAGGTGGAGCTGGACTTCGACCGCTGAGCACGGCCCATGACCCAGCGCCTGGCCCGGCACGTGCTCATCGCCTGCTCACAGCGCGTAGCTCACACAGCATTGCTCAGAGAGCGTTGCTCAGAGCGCGTGGCTTACAGCGCGTTGCTCACAGCACGTGTCCGGGCTTGCCCTCGTCGGTCACGACGGGGCGGCCCGTGGCGGCCCACACCTGCATGCCGCCGTCGACGTTCACCGCGTCGATCCCCTGCTGGACCAGGTACATCGCGACCTGGGCCGAACGGCCACCGGAGCGGCAGATCACGTGGATCCGCCCGTCCTGCGGCGCCGCCTGCGTCAGCTCGCCGTAGCGGGCCACGAACTCGCTGATGGGGATGTGCAGGGCCGTTTCGGCGTGGCCCGCCTGCCACTCGTCGTCCTCGCGGACGTCCAGCAGGAAGTCGCCGTCCTTGAGGTCCTGGACCTCGACCGTGGGTACACCAGCTCCGAAATGCATGCTCCGACGCTACCCGAAGCCGGAGTGGGGGCGGTCGCCACCGAGTGCGGGCCCGCCGCCGGAGACGGGCGGGCCGGCCGGCGCCGGCCGGGGCGTCAGGCCCCGGCCCGCAGCTCCGCCAGTTCCGCCTCGCGTTTCGACACGTCGTCGCGCAGCTGGGCGGCGATCTCCTCGAGGAGACCGTCGGGGTCGTCGGGGGCGAGCCGGAGCATCCCGGCGATCGCGCTGTCCTCCAGCTGCTTGGCGACGAGCGTGAGGATCTCCTTGCGCTCGGAGAGCCACTCCAGGCGGGCGTAGAGCTCCTCGCTGCGGCTGGGGCGCTGCTCGGCGGGCCGGGGGCCGGCGGCCCACTCCTCGGCCAGCCGGCGCAGCTCGTCCTCGTCGCCACGGGCGTAGGCGGCGTTGACCCGGGTGATGAACTCCTCGCGCCGCTTGCGCTCGCCGTCCTCCTGCGCCAGGTCGGGGTGGGCCTTGCGGGCCAGCTCACGGTAGAGGCTGCGGGCCTCCTCGCTCGGCCGGACCCGCTGCGGGGGCCGCACCGGCTGATCGGTGAGCATCGCGACGGCCTCCGGGAACAGGCCGTCTCCGTCCATCCAGCCGTGCAGCAGCTCCTCGACACCGGGGATCGGCTGCAACCGGGCCCGCGCCTCCTCCGCCCGGCGGACGTCCTCGGGGTCACCGGTGCGCGCGGCCCGGGCCTCGGCGATCTGTGCGTCCAGTTCGTCCAGGCGGGCATAGAGCGGGCCGAGCCGCTGCTCGTGCAGCCGGGAGAAGTTCTCGACCTCCACCCGGAAGGTCTCCACCGCGATCTCGTACTCGATGAGCGCCTGCTCGGCGGCCCGCACGGCCCGCTCCAACCGCTCCTCGGGCCGCGCCGCGGCGCCCTGTGACCTCGCCCGATCCGCTCCGGCGACGTCACCCTGCTCAGGTTCCGGGGTCGTCACTCGACCAGCCTAGCGCCGCGCCGATGGGGGCCGGGCAGACGGCCGACACCACCGACACCGCCGAAACCGACGAAAGCGGGCTCACACCCCCGCCTCGGCCGCGATCCGGCCCGCCCGCACCGCCGCCACCAGGTCCGCGTGGTCCGCCTCGGTGCGGTCGGCGTAGGCGACGGCGAAGGCGGCGACGGCCTCGTCCAGCTCCTCGTTCTTGCCGCAGTAACCGGCGATCAGCCGGGGGTCGGCGCTGTGGGCGTGGGCGCGGGCCAGGAGCGCGCCGGTCATCCGGGCGTAGTCGTCGATCTGGTCGGCGGGGAGGGCGGCCGGGTCGACGCTGCCCTTGCGGTTGCGGAACTGACGTACCTGGAACGGCCGTCCCGCCACGGTCGTCCAGCCCAGCAGGATGTCGCTGACCACCTGCATCCGCTTCTGACCGAGCACCACCCGGCGGCCCTCGTGGTCCACCTCCGGCGCCGCGAAACCGGCGGTCACCAGGTGCCCCACCAGCGCCGACGGCCGGGCCTCCTTCACCTGGAGCACCAGCGGCTCACCGCGGTGGTCCAGCAGCAGCACGACGTACGACCGCGTGCCCACGCTGCCCGTGCCGACCACCCGGAACGCGACGTCGTGCACCGCGTGACGGGCCAGCAGGGGAAGCCGGTCCTCCGGGAGCGTGGTCAGGTAGTGCTCCAGCGACGCCGCCACCGCCGCCGCCTCCGCGTCGGTCACCCGCCGCAGCACCGGCGAGGCGTCCACGAAGCGGCGCCCGCCGTCCTCCGTCCGCTCCGTCGACCGGGCGGCGAAACGGCCGCTGGTGTTGGCCCGCGCCTTCTCCGAGACCCGCTCCAGCGTGCCGAGCAGGTCGTGGGCGTCGGTGTGGGAGACGAGTTCCTCGTCGGCGATGGCGTTCCAGGCGTCCAGGACCGGGAGCTTGGCCAACAGCCGCATGGTGCGCCGGTAGGCGCCCACCGCGTCCTGGGCCGCGGCACGGCAGCTGTCCTCGTCGCAGCCCGCCTCCCGGCCCGCGAGCACCAGGGAGGCGGCGAGCCGCTTGAGGTCCCACTCCCAGGGCCCGTGGACGGTCTCGTCGAAGTCGTTCAGGTCGATCACCAGGCCGCCGCGGGCGTCCGCGTACAGGCCGAAGTTGGCCGCGTGCGCGTCACCGCAGATCTGGGCGCCGACGCCGGTCATGGGGGTGCGCGCGAGGTCGTACGCCATCAGGCCCGCCGAGCCGCGCAGGAACGCGAACGGTGTCGCCGCCATCCTGCCGACCCGGATCGGCGTCAGCTCGGGGATGCGGCCCTGGCTGGACTCCTCGACGGCCGTGAGCGCGTCCGGCCGGCCGGCGTCCGCCTCGAAGGCGGCGTGCGCGGACCGCGGGACACGCCCGCGCAGCGCCTTGCCCTCCGCCTTGGGCGAGCCCTCGACGGGCCACCGTGCGAACCCGGGCACCACCGGCACCCGCCCCGCCCGTCCGGCCCCGCCACCGGTCGCGTCGACCCCCGCGACTCCCGCGACTCCCGCGATCGCCGCCGCCTCCGCGCCTCCCGGTCCTCCTGCGTCCCTCACGCTTCCTTTGCTTGCTATGGCCGCTTGGGCCGCATCCGTCCCCACCGTGAGCTCGGTCATCCCGACCGCCCCTCCCACCCAGACCTCGTCCGGTTCACGTCGACGAGCCAGACCGTACAGCCGGGCCCGCCGCGGGTGCACCGGGACGCCGCCCCGCGGGGGCGGCCATAACGCCACGCAGGGGTCCGGCCGGTATCTCCACGGCCGTCACCAGCCTGATTACAGTCGTCCGGGATCACAGCGATCACCGCGACCACCGCGACCACCGCGATCGCATCGGTCACCGCGACCACCGCGATCGCATAGGTCACCGCGGTCACCGCGATCGCATCGGCCGTCAACGGCACACCGTCATGCACGTCCCGTCCTTCTTCCCCCGTTCGAGGAGACCGAGGAACCGCCATGACACCCACCCCACCCGATCACTCCGGCCCGGTTCCCGGGCCCGGATCCCCCACCGAGCCGGCCCCCGGTCCAGGCCCCGGATCCGTCCCCGGACCCGGCCGTCCGATCAGCCGCAAGAACCTGCTCAAGGCGGCCGTCGCCGCCGGCGCCGCCCTTCCGCTGCTCACCGGCACCGTGGCGCTCGCCCGGGACTCCGCGGGCCGGGGCCGGTCCCTTGCGCCCACGCCCACCTGCGACGACGGCGACGGCCCCACCCACGACCAGATCGAGGGCCCCTACTTCAAGCCGGACTCCCCGCTGCGCACCGACCTGGTGACGCCGGGCACCACGGGCACCCCGCTGACCGTCAGCGGCTACGTCTTCGGGCGCGACTGCGTCCCGCTGCCGGGGGTGCTCCTCGACTTCTGGCAGGCCGACGACGCCGGCGCCTACGACATGGCCGGGTACACCCTGCGAGGTCACCAGTTCACGGACGCCACCGGGGCGTACTCGCTGAGCACGATCGTGCCGGGCCTCTACCCGGGCCGCACCCGGCACATCCACGTCAAGGCCCAGGCCCCCGGGCAGCCGGTGCTGACCACCCAGCTGTACTTCCCCGGTGAGCCGCGCAACGCCACCGACAGCCTCTTCGACGCGACGCTGCTGATGAACGTCCGCGGGGCGGGCGGGGGTCAGGAGGGCACCTTCGACTTCGTCCTGGACGTCGAGGGCACGCCCGGCCCGGGCGACCCGACCGACCCGCCCACCGACCCGCCCACCGATCCGCCCGGCGGCACCTGGGCGCCCGGCCACGCCTACGGCGCGGGCGACCGGGTGACCTACGACGGAGTCGCCTACCGATGTGTCCAGGCCCACACGTCCATGACCGGCTGGGAGCCGCCCAACGTCCCCGCCCTGTGGGCCCGCGAGTGACCCTCGCCGCCTGAGACCTTCCTCACAGGCAGAACAGGTGGCCAGGAAGCGTGCCCGGACAACGCCAAAGCCTGCCCCGCTTGTCCGGGCAACGCGAAAGCCCCGCAGGTCCGAGACCTGCGGGGCTTTCAGTTGTGCGCGAGGGGGGAGTTGAACCCCCACGCCCTTGCGGGCACTGGAACCTGAATCCAGCGCGTCTGCCTATTCCGCCACCCGCGCATTGGGTGTGTCCTCCGGCTCCGTTCCCTTCGTTTCGGGCCCGGCGCCTTCCGACACCCAGAACATTAGCACGCCGTCCGGGGTGGGTTCACATCCCTTTCCCCGGGGCAGGCGCACCCCCAAGCACCAGCACCGACAGCATCCGGCCCCCCGCCCGGCCCTCCCCCCGAACACCGCCCCCGACGTCCCCCGATGTCCTCCGACGTCCTCCGACGTCCCCCCAGTGCCCTGCCCCCCGATGCCCCCGTTCTCACCGCCGTGCCCTCCGGAGCGCCCCCACCCGCGAGTCCCCGCGCCCCGGATGCCCCCGCTCCGTATCAACCTGTGCCTGTTCACGTATCAACCTCGTACCGGTCCCGCCCGTCTCCCCAGGAGCCGGACAGGCCGCACCCTCGGGTGCGGGACACTGGTCTACGGCCGCCTCTACGATCCTGGGCAGACGTACACAGGGAGTACAAGGAGTGTCGACAACCGTCGACGGGGCCGACAGGGGGAACCAGCCGATTTACCGGCGCGTGGATACGATCAGTAAGCAGTACCAGGTAAGCAGTACGCATCAGCACGACCGCAAGACCCACAAGCACGACCGCAAGCACGACCGCAAGCACGACAGCAAGACCCGCAGCGACGGCCACGACGGAGGAGGTGCCCCATGGGAGTCCTGAAGAAGTTCGAGCAGCGTCTCGAAGGCCTGGTCAACGGCACCTTCGCCAAGGTCTTCAAGTCCGAGGTCCAGCCCGTGGAGATCGCAGGCGCGCTCCAGCGCGAGTGCGACAACAACGCGACCATCTGGAACCGCGACCGCACGGTCGTCCCCAACGACTTCATCGTGGAGCTCAGCGCGCCCGACTACGAGCGTCTGAGCCCCTACTCCGGCCAGCTCGGCGACGAGCTCGCCGGCATGGTGCGCGACTACGCCAAGCAGCAGCGCTACACCTTCATGGGACCGATCAAGGTCCACCTGGAGAAGGCGGACGACCTGGACACCGGCCTGTACCGGGTGCGCAGCCGTACGCTCGCCTCCTCCAGCAGCCAGCAGGCCGCGCAGAGCCCGCAGGGCCCCTCGCCGGCCGCGCCCGGCCGCCCCGGCGCCCAGGGCGGGTACGGCTACCCGCCCGCGGCAGCGCCCCCCATGCCCTCCGCCCCGCCGCCCGGCGCACGCCCCGGCGGGTACGGCTACCCGCAGCCCGCCGCCCACCGGCCCCCGCAGGGCCCCACGGCCGGCGGACGCACCCGCTACTGGATCGAGATCAACGGCAACCGCCACCAGATCTCCCGCCCGACGCTCGTGCTGGGCCGCAGCACCGACGCCGACGTGCGGATCGACGACCCCGGCGTCTCCCGCCGGCACTGCGAGATCCGGACCGGAACGCCCTCGACGATCCAGGATCTCGGGTCCACCAACGGCATCGTGGTGGACGGGCAGCACACCACCCGCGCTACGCTCCGCGACGGCTCGCGGATCGTCGTGGGCAGCACCACCGTTATCTATAGGCAAGCCGAAGGGTGAACCGGGGGCAATGTCAGAGCTGACCCTCACGGTCATGCGGCTGGGTTTCCTGGCCGTACTGTGGCTGTTCGTGATCGTGGCCGTGCAGGTCATCCGCAGCGACCTGTTCGGTACGCGCGTCACCCAGCGGGGGGCCCGCCGGGACGCCGGCCGGCCGCAGCAGGCCGCACGGCAGGCCGCGCCCCCGCAGCAGCGCGGTCAGCAGGGTGGCGGCGGCCGGCAGCGCCGCAACGCCCCCACCAAGCTCGTGGTGACCGAGGGCACCCTCACCGGTACCACCGTCGCGCTCCAGGGCCAGACGATCACGCTGGGCCGCGCGCACGACTCCACGATCGTGCTGGACGACGACTACGCCTCCAGCCGTCATGCCAGGATCTACCCGGACCGCGACGGCCAGTGGATCGTCGAGGACCTCGGATCCACCAACGGCACGTACCTGGACCGGTCCCGGCTGACGACCCCCACGCCGATCCCGCTGGGCGCGCCGATCCGCATCGGCAAGACCGTCATCGAGCTGCGGAAGTAGTGCTACGTCATGAATGAGCGCGAGCGGAGCGAGCACGCGGCGGCGGCCGGCACCCCGGGCCCCGGCGCGCTCCCGACCGGAGGGTGGGCAGTGTGGCTCGACACGATCGGCTGTATCCGGAGCCGACGGGCGAGGTGCGCATGAGTCTGTCACTGCGCTTCGCCGCCGGATCGCACAAGGGCATGATCCGCGAGGGCAACGAGGACTCCGGTTACGCCGGTCCGCGACTGCTCGCGATCGCCGACGGCATGGGCGGCCAGGCCGCCGGCGAGGTCGCCTCCTCCGAGGTGATCTCCACCATCGTCGCCCTCGACGACGACATCCCCGGCTCCGACATCCTCACCTCGCTCGCCGCGGCCGTGCAGCGCGCCAACGACCAGCTGCGCGCCATGGTCGAGGAGGACCCGCAGCTGGAGGGCATGGGGACCACGCTGACCGCACTGCTGTGGACCGGGCAGCGGCTCGGCCTCGTGCACGTCGGCGACTCGCGCGCCTACCTGCTGCGCGACGGCGTCCTGACCCAGATCACCCAGGACCACACCTGGGTGCAGCGCCTGGTCGACGAGGGACGCATCACCGAGGAGGAGGCCAGCACCCACCCGCAGCGCGCCCTCCTGATGCGCGCCCTCGGCAGCGGCGAGCACGTCGAGCCGGACCTGTCCATCCGCGAGGTCCGCGCCGGCGACCGCTATCTGATCTGCTCCGACGGCCTGTCCGGCGTGGTCTCCCACCAGACGATGGAGGAGACCCTCGCCAGCTACCAGGGCCCGCAGGAGACCGTGCAGGAACTGATCCAGCTCGCGCTGCGCGGCGGCGGCCCCGACAACATCACCGTCATCGTGGCCGACGTCCTCGACCTGGACACCGGCGACACCCTCGCCGGGCAGCTGTCCGACACCCCGGTCGTCGTCGGCGCGGTCGCCGAGAACCAGCACCACCTGCACGACAACGGCATCATGCAGACCCCGGCCGGCCGCGCCTCGGGCCTGGGCCGCCAGGTACCCGGCCAGGGCGGCGGGGGCGGCGAGTTCGGCCCGCCCGGCTCCGGCGACACCACCGGCTTCATCCCCGCCGGCGGCTTCGCGGGCTACGGCGACGACGACTTCGTCAAGCCGCGCAGGGGCCGCAGGTGGCTGAAGGGCTCCCTGTACGGCGTGCTCGCGCTCGCCGTCATCGGCGGCGGCCTGTACGGCGGCTACCGCTGGACGCAGACCCAGTACTTCGTCGGCGTCAACGACGAGCACGTCGCGCTCTACCGGGGCATCAGCCAGGACCTGGCCTGGATGAAGCTGTCCAAGGTGGAGACCGACCACCCCGAGATCGAACTCAAGTACCTGCCGCCCTACCAGCAGAAGCAGGTCAAGGCGACGATCGCCGGCGACGGCGGTCTCCAGGACGCCCAGAAGAAGATCGACGAGCTGTCGGTGCAGGCCTCCGCGTGCCGCAAGGAAGCCGAGCGCCGCGCCGCGGAGTCCCAGAACAACGCCAAGGAGCCCCAGGGCAAGACCGGAGGCACCACCGGCACGAAGAGCACCACCGGCACCACCGGCACCGGCGCCACCACCGGAACCACCCCCGCCTCCTTCACGTCCAAGGCGACAGCGACGCCGAGTCCGTCGACGTCCACGTCACCGTCCCCGTCCAAGTCCGCGACCGCGCCCACTTCCAACCCCGGCCCCACTCTCTCGGAGGAAGAGCAGAAGGTCGTCTCGCAGTGCGGTAAGCAGTAGGCAAGCCGTGAGAGGCCCTGTCACACGATGAGCAGTACTACCAACTCGCCGACGCACCACACGTCCACGATCGGCGCCATCGGCGCGCCGAGCCGGCGCAACACCGAGCTCGCCCTGCTGATCTTCGCGGTCGTCATCCCGGTGTTCGCCTACGCCAACGTGGGCCTGGCCATCGACAACCAGGTGCCCTCCGGCCTGCTGAGCTACGGCCTGGGCCTCGGCCTGCTGGCCGGCGTCGCCCATCTCGTCGTACGCAAGTTCGCGCCCTACGCGGACCCGCTGCTGCTCCCACTGGCCACCCTGCTCAACGGGCTCGGCCTGGTGGTGATCTGGCGGCTGGACCAGTCCAAGCTGCTCCAGGCCATCGACCAGGCCGGCGACAAGGCGCCCAACCAGCTGATGTACACGGCGATGGGCATCGCGCTGTTCGTCGTCGCCCTGATCTTCCTCAAGGACCACCGCGTCCTGCAGCGCTACACCTACATCTCCATGGTCGCCGCGCTGGTCCTGCTGCTGCTGCCGCTGGTCCCCGGCCTCGCCCTGCCCGTCTACGGCGCGAAGATCTGGATCCACGTCGGCAGCTTCTCCATCCAGCCCGGCGAGTTCGCGAAGATCGTCCTCGCGGTCTTCTTCGCCGGCTACCTGATGGTGAAGCGGGACGCGCTCGCCCTGGCCAGCCGCCGCTTCATGGGGCTGTACCTGCCGCGCGGCCGCGACCTCGGCCCGATCCTGGTCGTCTGGGTGATGTCGATCCTCATCCTGGTCTTCGAGACCGACCTCGGCACCTCCCTGCTGTTCTTCGGCATGTTCGTGATCATGCTGTACGTCGCCACCGAGCGGACCAGCTGGATCGTCTTCGGTCTGCTGATGTCCGCGGCCGGCGCCGTCGGCGTGGCCAGCTTCGAGCCGCACGTGCACCAGCGCGTCCAGGCCTGGCTGAACCCGATGAACGAGTACAAGCTGAGCCGCTCGGGCGCACCCGGCGTGCACTCCGAGCAGCTCCAGCAGGCGCTGTGGGCGTTCGGCTCCGGCGGCACCCTGGGCTCCGGGCTCGGCCAGGGCCACTCCGACCTCATCCGGTTCGCCGCCAACTCCGACTTCATCCTCGCCACCTTCGGCGAGGAACTGGGCCTCGCCGGCATCATGGCCATCCTGCTGATCTACGGCCTGATCGTGGAGCGCGGCGTGCGCACGGCGCTGGCCGCCCGCGACCCGTTCGGCAAGCTGCTCGCCATCGGCCTGTCCGGCGCCTTCGCCCTTCAGGTCTTCGTCGTCTCCGGCGGTGTGATGGGTCTCATCCCGCTGACCGGTATGACCATGCCGTTCCTGGCGTACGGCGGTTCCTCCGTCATCGCCAACTGGGCCCTCATCGGTGTACTGATCCGGATCAGCGACACCGCCCGCCGGCCGGCGCCCGCACCCGCTTCCAACCCCGACGCCGAGATGACCCAGGTGGTCCGCCCGTGAACAAGCCCCTGCGCCGGATCGCGATCTTCTGCGGCCTCCTCGTCCTCACGCTGCTCATCCGCGACAACTGGCTCCAGTACGTCAAGGCCGACGGCCTGAAGAACGACGAGAACAACCGCCGCGTCACCATCGCCCGCTACTCCACCCCGCGCGGCGACATCATCGTCGGCGGCTCCCCGATCACCGGGTCGACCGAGACCAAGAGCAACGGGCTCAACGACCTGAAGTACAAGCGCACCTACAAGAACGGCCCCATGTGGGCACCCGTCACCGGCTTCGCCTCGCAGTCCTTCGGCGCCACGCAGCTGGAGAGCATCGACGACGGCATACTCACCGGCAACGACGACCGGCTCTTCTTCCGCAACACCCTGGACATGATCACGGGCAAGCCGAAGCAGGGCGGCAACGTGGTCACCACGCTGAACGCGGCCGCGCAGAAGGCGGCGTACAACGGCCTCAAGGGCCACGGCAAGGGGGCCGTCGTCGCCCTGGAGCCGTCCACCGGCAAGATCCTGGCGCTGGCCTCCTACCCGTCGTACGACCCCTCGTCGTTCGCCGGCACCTCCGCGGCGGACGGCAAGGCCTGGAACAAGCTCCAGAAGAAGAACGACCCCAGCGACCCGACGCTGAACCGGGCGCTGCGCGAGACCTACCCGCCCGGCTCCACCTTCAAGGTGGTCACCGCGGCCGCCGCGCTGGAGAACGGGCTGTACACGACGGCCGACGAGAACACCGACTCGCCGGACCCGTGGACCATGCCGGGCACCACCACCCCGCTGCCCAACGAGGGCCACATCCCCTGCAAGAACGCCACCATGCGCGTCGCGCTGCGCTACTCCTGCAACACCGTCTTCGGCAAGATCGGCTCCACCCTCGGCAACGACAAGATGCTCGACGAGGCCGAGAAGTTCGGCTTCAACAAGGAGCAGTTCACCCCGGTCCGCGCCAACGCCTCGGTGTTCTCCGACGACATGAACCCCTCGCAGACCGCGCTGTCCTCGATCGGCCAGTACAACACCGCCGCGACCCCGCTCCAGATGGCCATGGTCGCCTCCGCGGTCGCCAACGACGGCAAGCTGATGAAGCCGTACATGGTCGACAAGCTCCAGTCGCCGACCCTCGACACCCTGGAGCAGACCCAGCCGGAGGAGCTGAGCCGGCCGCTGTCCTCGAAGAACGCCCAGATCCTCCAGTCGATGATGGAGACGGTCGTCAAGGAGGGCACCGGCCAGAACGCCCAGCTCGGCAACGGCGTCACCGTGGGCGGCAAGACCGGTACCGCCCAGCACGGCGTCAACAACGCCGGCAAGCCGTACGCCTGGTTCATCTCCTACGCCAAGACCAGCGACGGCAGCTCGCCGGTCGCGGTGGCCGTGGTGGTCGAGGACGACAACGCCAACCGCGACGACATCTCCGGCGGCGGCCTCGCGGCCCCCATCGCGAAGAGCGTGATGGAGGCGGTCATCAACTCCAAGAAGTGACCCTGCTCACGCCCCCTTCACATCGGTGCACGTTGACATACCGGTCCTGTATCGGGTTACGGGCTTGGCCAGGTCATACAAAGCGAGCCGGGTACGGTAGGCCCGGACGGCAGCTCCGGCGGCACACGTGGTGCCGGTCGGGTCCGACGGAGAGGGCTGGTAGGTAGCTATGGAAGAGCCGCGTCGCCTCGGCGGCCGGTACGAGCTGGGCCAGGTGCTCGGCCGTGGTGGCATGGCGGAGGTGTACCTCGCGCATGACACCCGCCTGGGCCGCACCGTGGCGGTGAAGACGCTGCGCGCCGACCTGGCGCGCGACCCTTCCTTCCAGGCCCGGTTCCGCCGGGAGGCCCAGTCGGCCGCCTCGCTCAACCATCCCGCGATCGTCGCGGTCTACGACACGGGCGAGGACTACATCGACGGGGTCTCGATCCCGTACATCGTCATGGAGTACGTCGACGGCTCCACACTCCGTGAGCTGCTGCACAGCGGCCGCAAGCTGCTGCCCGAGCGGGCCATGGAGATGACCGTCGGCATCCTCCAGGGCCTGGAGTACGCCCACCGCAGCGGCATCGTCCACCGCGACATCAAGCCGGCCAACGTCATGCTGACCCGCAACGGCCAGGTCAAGGTCATGGACTTCGGCATCGCCCGCGCGATGGGCGACTCCGGCATGACGATGACGCAGACCGCCGCGGTCATCGGCACCGCCCAGTACCTCTCCCCGGAGCAGGCCAAGGGCGAGCAGGTCGACGCCCGCTCGGACCTGTACTCGACGGGTTGCCTGCTCTACGAGCTGCTGACGGTCCGCCCGCCGTTCGTCGGCGACTCCCCGGTCGCGGTGGCCTACCAGCACGTACGCGAGGAACCCCAGCCGCCGAGCGTCTTCGACCCCGAGATCACGCCCGAGATGGACGCCATCGTCCTGCGGGCCCTGGTCAAGGACCCCGACTACCGCTACCAGTCGGCCGACGAGATGCGCGCCGACATCGAGGCCTGCCTCGACGGCCAGCCGGTCGCGGCCACGGCCGCCATGGGCGCGGTGGGCTACGGCGGCTACCCCGACGACCAGCCGACCACGGCCCTGCGTCCCGACGCGGGCGCCCCCGCCACGACGATGCTGCCGCCGATGAACCCGGACGACGGCGGCTACGGCTACGACGAGCGCCCCGACCGCCGCCGCCAGCAGAAGAAGTCCCACACGTCGACGATCCTCCTGGTCGTCGCCGGCATCCTGGTGCTCCTCGGCGCCATCCTGATCGGCAAGTGGGTCTTCAGCGGCGAGAGCGCGGCCAACGACAAGGTGCCGGTGCCGAACTTCGTCGACCAGACGAGGGCGGACGCGAAGTCCATGGCGGAGAACGTCGGCCTGAAGGCGACGTTCACGCAGAAGCCCTGCGAGAACGAGCCCAAGGGCAAGGTCTGCGACCAGGACCCGGCCAAGGGCACCGAGGTCGAGAAGGGCACCACCGTCACCCTCACGGTGTCGACGGGGGCGCCGAAGGTGATCGTGCCCGATGTACGGGGCCTGACCTTCGACAAGGCGCAGTCCCAGCTGGAAGGCAAGGGCTTCAAGGTCGAGAAGCAGACCCAGGAGTCCGACCAGTCCCCGGGCGTGGTCATCAGCCAGGACCCTCAGGGCGACACGGAGAAGGAGAAGGGCTCCACCGTCACCCTGACGGTCGCCGCGGAGAAGAAGCAGGTCCCGGTCCCGGACGTCACGAACCAGTCCTGCGAGGCCGCCAAACAGCAGCTGGAAGCCAGCAACCTCACCGGTGAGTGCACCGATGTGGACAACACCGACCCCGCCAAGGTCGGCAAGGTCATCCAGACGTCGCCGGCGGCAGGCACCCCGGTCGACAAGGGCTCCACGGTGTCGATCCAGATCGGCAAGCCGGTCCAGCAGCAGAAGACCCAGGTACCCGATGTCCGCACCAAGACGGTGGCACAGGCCACGCAGATCCTGAACGGGGCCGGCTTCACCAACATCCAGGTCAGGGGCAGCACCGACCCCAACGCCCTCGTCGTCGACCAGGACCCCAAGCCCAACCAGCAGGTCGACAACCCGGGTGCCACGCCGATCACCCTGACCGCCTTCGGCGGCGGCAACAACCAGGGTGGCAACAACGGCGGCAACAACAACGGCGGC
Source organism: Streptomyces sp. NPDC006393 (assembly GCF_040628575.1). NCBI lineage: Bacteria > Bacillati > Actinomycetota > Actinomycetes > Kitasatosporales > Streptomycetaceae > Streptomyces > Streptomyces sp. NPDC006393. Next base: position 7,443 of record NZ_JBEXZD010000047.1, on the reverse strand, counting down.
CTCTTCGGCTGACCGCCCGGCGTCACGGCCCTGACGAACGGAGCCCCGGCACCTTCCTGGTGCCGGGGCTCCGTCGCGCCCGTGGAGCTCCTGCGTGGAGCTCCGTCACCGCAGTTCCTTCGGCGGCGTCCGCTTGCTGTCCACCTTGTCCACACGGACCAGTTCGCCCCAGACCACATACCGGTACCGGCTCGTGTACACCGGTGTGCAGGTCGTCAGGGTGATGTAGTGGCCGGGCTTGGTCGCGCCCGACTCCTTCGGGACCGGGGTGAGGACCTCGACGTTGAACTTCGAGGTCTCGGGCAGGATGTCGTAGACCTTGTAGACGTACCACTTGTCCCGGGTCTCGAAGACGATCGGGTCGCCCTTCTCGATCTTGTCGATGTTGTGGAACTTCGCGCCGTGGCCGTCCCGGTGGGCGGCGAGGGTGAAGTTGCCCGTCTTGCCGGTCATCGGCAGGGTCGCCTTGACCGGGTCGACGTAGTAGCCGGCCACGCCGTCGTTCAGGACGTCCGTCGACGTGCCCTTCTTCACCAGGACCTCGCCGTTGTGCATGGCCGGCACGTGCAGGAAGCCGATGCCGTCCCCGGTGTCCAGAGCGCCGGGGCCACCTGGGCCACCGGGCGCGGAGTGCGCCCACTCGTCGCGGATCTTGTGGCCCTGTCGGTCCGCCTTGCGGTCCGCTATCACATTGGTCCACCACAGGGAGTAGACGACGAACAGGCCGAGCACCAGGCCCGCCGTGATGAGGAGTTCACCGAAGACGCTGACGGCCAGGGCCAGCCGGCCGCCGCCCCGCCGGCGCGAGCGCGGCGCGGGGCCGTCGTCGGTGTGCTCTGCCGTGTCGTCCGTGGTCGCTGCCACTGTTCATCCGCCCTTTAACTGACGAGCGCATCCGGCTTGCCCTTGCTGCGCGGCCGTTCCTCGACCATCTTGCCCCAGACGATCAACCGGTACTTGCTGGTGAACTCCGGTGTGCAGGTGGTGAGTGTGATGTAGCGACCGGGTCCGGTGAACCCCGACCCCTTGGGGACCGGGTCCAGGACGCTGATGTTGGCCGGTGACGTCACCGGCAGCATCGACGTCATCTTGTACACGAAGTAGGTGTCCTGCGTCTCCACGACGATCGGATCGCCCGGCTTGAGCCTGTTGATGTAGCGGAACGGCTCGCCATGGGTGTTGCGGTGCCCGGCGAGCCCGAAGTTGCCCGTCTTCGCCTCGGGCATCGCCGTGTTGAGGTCGCCCTGGCCGTAGTGCCCGACCATGCCCTTGTCCAGCACCTTCGTCTTGCTGGTGCCCTCCGCGATCGGCACCACCACGTCCAGCTTCGGGATGTGCAGGATGGCGAAGCCCTGCCCCGGCTCGAAGACCCCCGGGCTGCGCTTGCCGCTCGCCCAGTCGTCCTGCAACTGGTGTGCCTCGTTGCCCGCCAGCGCGTGGGCCCGGACGTTCGTCCACCACAGCTGGTAGGTGACGAACAGCAGCATCAGCACACCGGTGGTGATGAACACCTCGCCGACGATCCGGCTGGCGACCACCCCCGGGCCGGGTCTGCGCGCCCGCGCGAGCCGCCGCGCCTCCACCCGGGTCAGGGGAGCGGCCGGCTGCCCCTCGGGCGCCCCGTCCCCTCCCGGTGAGGACCGTCCGGCGGCATGCGCACCGGCCCCGTGACGCCCTGGGCGTGCCTGGCGCCCGTGGCGGCCCCTGGCGGCCTTTCTGCGGGCCGCACGGCCGCCCTGGGGGACTTCGGGCGTCCCAGGCGGTCCGGGCGTCCCCGGCGGGCCTCCGGCCGTTCCTCCGGCCGTCCCGGCCGCTCCGGGCGCTCCGGGCGCCGTGGTGCCCCGTTCGCCTCCTGAGGCCCTGGGCGGCGGCTCGGGGACCCGCAGCCCCATCGTCTCCTCGGTGAGGGAGCCCGCGTACGGCGCCACCGGGTCACGCGTGTCGTACGGCACCGAGGCGTACGGATCCGCGGGGGCGTCGTAGCCCTCGGAGGATCCGTACCAGTCGGCACCGGACTCGCGCTCGGGGCGCAGCGCGGTCACGCCGTGGCCCTGCCCACCACCGGGGCGAGCCCCGCAGACCTCGCCACCGCACCCTGGTCGCCGCACTCCACCAGCCAGTTGGCCAGCATCCGGTGCCCGTGCTCGGTGAGCACCGACTCGGGATGGAACTGCACGCCCTCCACGGGCAGTTCCCGGTGGCGCAGGCCCATGATGATGCCGTCGTGGGTACGGGCGGTGACCTCCAGCTCGTCGGGCACGGTCGGCGGCATCGCGGCCAGGGAGTGGTAGCGGGTCGCCGTGAACGGCGAGGGCAGCCCGGCGAAGACGCCCCTGCCCTCGTGCTCCACCAGGGAGGTCTTGCCGTGCAGCAGCTCCGGCGCCCGGTCCACCACGCCGCCGTACGCCACCTGCATGGACTGCATGCCCAGGCACACGCCGAAGACGGGGACACCGGTCGCGGCGCAGTGCCGCACCATGTCCACGCACACACCGGCCTGCTCGGGCGTGCCCGGCCCCGGCGAGAGCAGCACGCCGTCGAAGCCGTCCTGGGCGTGCGCCGTGGACACCTCGTCGTTGCGCAGCACCTCGCACTCGGCGCCGAGCTGGTACAGGTACTGGACGAGGTTGAAGACGAAGCTGTCGTAGTTGTCGACGACGAGGATCCGCGCACTCACTGGTTGTTCACCGTCACATCGTTGAAGGGCAGCAGCGGTTCGGCCCACGGGAAGACGTACTGGAACAGGACGTAGACCACGGCCAGGACCAGGACCAGTGAGATCAGCGCCCTCACCCACGCGTTCCCCGGCAGATGCCGCCAGATCCAGCCGTACATGCCGTCCCTTCCGTCTCACCACGGCACCAGACTCACGCCGTACGCCACCACTCACGCCGTACGCCAACAGACTAACGGCGCGGCGCCCTCGGTTTCCCGGCCTCGGGGAACCGGGCCCGGCGGCTACTTCACCGGCTGCGCGTAGTGCAGGTCCACGGTGCCCGAGTAGCCGGGCAGGGTCACCGTCCCGTCCTCGGTGACCTTCCAGCCGAGACCGTAGACGTTGACGTAGACCATGTAGTTCTGGATCGCCGGGGAGTCCGCGAGCGCCTGCTGGAGCTTCTCCGGGTCGCCGACCGCCGTGATCTTGTACGGCGGGGAGTAGACGCGGCCCTGGAGGATCAGGGTGTTGCCCACGCAGCGCACCGCGCTCGTGGAGATCAGCCGCTGGTCCATGACCTTGATGCCCCGGGCGCCGCCGTGCCACAGCGCGTTGACCACGGCCTGGAGGTCCTGCTGGTGGATGACCAGGTAGTCGGGCTGCGGCTCGGGGTAGCCGGGGAGCTTGGCGGTGGCGTTCGGCGGGGCGTCGTCGAGGGTGACCGTGACGGCCTTCCCCTTGACCGGCCGCGTCCCCGCGCTGTTCTCCAGGCCGGCCAGCTTCTCGTCCTGCGCCTTGGTGCTGCCGTCGTCGCTCTCGGCGAGGGACTCGACGTCGTGGCGCAGCGCCGCGTTGGACTCGTCCAGCTCCTTGTTCTTGTGGCTGCGCTCCTGGATGAGGTCCGACAGCTTCAGCAGTGAGGCGTCCGTCCGGATATTGGTGCCCTTGGCCGTGTTGAAACTGGTGAAGAAAATCAGCCCGGCGAGGGCGAAAACGGCCACGGTGAGGATCCGCACGGGCCGGAAACGGGGCGTGCGGGCCGGACTGGATCCGGTCCCCGGAGAGTCGGCAGAATTGCTCAACGTACCCTTATCTCCTTCGGCGCCACGGAAGCACTACGCTAACGGACGCCCGGGGGAGCGCGGGGTTTCCCCCAGCAGTCCCCTTGTACGCCCCCGGAGCCAGCCCAGTTCCCCTGCGCGGCCACGCAGCGCATCGACAGGAGAGACCCTCGTGCCGAAGTCACGTATCCGCAAGAAGGCCGACTACACGCCGCCGCCCGCTAAGCAGGCGACGGCCCTGAAGCTGGAGAGCCGTGGCTGGGTGGCCCCGGTGATGCTGGCCATGTTCGTCATCGGCCTGGCCTGGATCGTCGTCTTCTACGTGACCGACGGCTCGCTGCCCATCGACGCGCTGGACAACTGGAACATCGTGGTCGGCTTCGGCTTCATCGCGGCCGGATTCGGCGTCTCCACGCAGTGGAAGTAGCGGTCGCAGCCGGGTGAACCGGGGGCCGGGTCCAGCTCTCCCCACAGCTATCCGCTGAGTTATCCACAGCCTGTAGAAATCCCTGGGGAAAAGAAAGACCATCTGTGGATAACCAGTCCCCCGTTGACACCGGTACGACTGTCGCACCACCTCGCCGCCATCCTCTGGCCCCCTGCCTGACCTGCGCAAATACAGGTGAGCGACAGGGGGCACAGTTGTTCCCGCACACTGTGCACAAGATTCGGCACACACTGTGGACAACATTGGACAGCGGAGGGGCCCCAGAGGGAGACGGCCTCGTCCGAGACCGTCCTCAGGCGAGCTGGGCGGTTCTTGCGACGATCATGACGACGATGACCGCCAGCACCAGCGCGCACGTCCCGTACTGCACCAGCGCCCGCCGCTCGCGCGGGGCGTGGACCATCGCGTAGCCGACGATCACACCGGCGACCAGGCCGCCGATGTGCGCCTGCCAGGCGATGTTGGCCCAGCCGAAGGTGATGATCAGGTTGACCACCAGGAGGGCGATGACGGGGCGCATGTCGTAGTTGAGCCGGCGCATCAGGACGGCGGTGGCGCCGAAGAGGCCGAAGATGGCGCCGGAGGCGCCGAGGGAGGGCTGGTTGGGGGCGGCGACCAGGTAGGTGAGCGCGCTGCCGGCCAGTCCGGAGACGAAGTAGAGGGCCAGGTAGCGGGCACGACCGAGGGCCGCTTCCAGGGGACCGCCGATCCACCACAGGCTGAGCATGTTGAACAGGATGTGGATGTAGCCGCCGTGCAGGAACATCGCGGTCAGCAGCCGGTAGTACTGGCCGTGCGCGACGCCCTCGATGCCGCCGAGGAGGGGCACGTAGGCCTGGCCGATCAGATCGAACCGATCGGTGAAGCGGTCTCCGAGGGACAGCTGGGCCAGGAACGCGGCCAGGTTGATGCCGATCAGCAGCTTGGTGATCAGACGCGGATCGGCCGCCACGCTGCCACCGGCGATCGTCCGGGGCCGGGACGCGGCCGGGGAGTGCCCTGTGCCGGAGCCGGCGCGGACGCAGTCCGGGCACTGGAATCCCACGGAGGCATCGACCATGCACTCGGGGCAGATCGGCCGCTCGCAGCGGGTGCAGCGGATGCCGGTCTCGCGGTCCGGGTGCCGGTAGCAGGTGGGCACGCCGCTGCGTGCCTCCGACCGGCCGCCTGGCGCCTGTTCCATGGGGTCCCCTCGGGTTCGCTGTGGACGGTGCACGACTCGCCGTGGCAACGCACCGCCCCGCTCATCCTTACGGACGAGCGGGGCGATTGGTTCCCTTGCGAGCCGTTGGTTCAGGCTCCGCGGGACTCGATGACGACCGACTCGATGACCACGTCGTTGAGCGGGCGGTCGTTGCGATTGGTCTTCGTGGCCGCGATGGCGTCGACGACCTTCTGGCTGGCCGGGTCGGTGACCTCGCCGAAGATGGTGTGCTTGCGGGTCAGCCAGGCCGTCGGGGCGACGGTGACGAAGAACTGCGAGCCGTTGGTGCCCGGGCCGGCGTTGGCCATCGCCAGCAGGTAGGGCTTGTTGAAGGCGAGGTCCGGGTGGAACTCGTCCTCGAACGTGTAGCCGGGGCCGCCGGTGCCGTTGCCCAGCGGGTCACCGCCCTGGATCATGAAACCGCTGATCACCCGGTGGAAGACCGTGCCGTCGTACAGCTTCGCCGTGGACTTCTCGCCGGTGGCGGGGTGTGTCCACTCGCGCTCGCCCTTGGCGAGCTCCACGAAGTTGCGGACCGTCTTGGGGGCATGGTCCGGCAGGAGCCGGATCTCGATGTCGCCTTGGTTGGTCTTCAGGGTGGCGTAGAGCTGCTCAGCCACGATCTGCCTTCCGTTGTCTTCTCTTGACCCTCCGATCCTCGCACGGCCGGGGCCACGCGTCGCCCGGCGCCCTCGTCGGGGCGGACATCCGCCGGAATCGGTTGCGGAATTCGGGGTCAGTCCACTCGGGTCGGGAGCGCCGCGCGGCGATCCGTGGCATTGTCATCGACAAGCTCCCGTTGCTCCGTATTCATCCGCTATCACCCTTCCACCGTCTCCGCGTGACCGTGACCCGGATGCCCGTGCGCACATGCTCACGGGCCCCTCGGCAGGCATGATCCGTAAATGGGTGGAAAGTCGAATTACCGTACGCCACCGAGGAGGAGGAACCCGTGACCCGCATCGACAGCGTGCGCGCCGCGACCGGCTCGGCGAAGGACAGCGTGCTGCACGCCGCGGAAGTGGTGGCGCCCTACGCCGACACGGCCAGGGAAAGGGCCGCGCACTACGCGCACGAGGCACGCGTACGGCTGGCGCCGAAGGTCTCCCTGGCCGCCGACCAGGCCCGTGTGCAGTACGGCGCCCATGTCGCCCCCCGTCTGGAGCAGGCCCGCACGCAGGCCATGACGTATGTACCGCCGAAGCTCGACCAGGCCGCCCAGGAGGCCGCCTGCCGCACACGCAAGGCCGCGCGGCAGGCCGCCGAGTACTCCAGGCCGCGGATCGAGCAGGCGGTGGCGGTGTCCCGGCCGCGCATCGAGCAGGCGATGGCCGCGGCCGGGCCGGTCGCGGACGAGGCCGCCGCGCGGGGGGCCGCCGCGCTGGTCGCGTTGCGCGGCCAGGTCCCCGCGCAGAAGATCCAGAAGCTCGCCCGCAAGCGGAGCCGGCGGGCACGGGCCGGTCGCATCGCCAAGGTGGTCGCGCTGGTGGGCGTGGTCGCGGGCGGTGCGTTCGCCGCCTGGAAGTGGTGGGACAAGCAGGCCAATCCCGACTGGCTGGTGGAGCCGCCGGCCGCGACCGAGGTCCCCGAGTCCGGCCGGCTGTCCTCGGTGGACGGCAGCGGCCAGTCGGTCCTGGACCCCGAGGTCGAGGCGAAGGAGGCCGAGGAGGAGGCGGCGGACCGCGACGATCAGGGCTGACGGCGCCCGCCGCATGCTCTCCGGGGTCGCCCGCGTACGTCCGGTACGCGGGCGACCCTCCGTTGTGCGCCCTTTCCCGACACGCCCCGCGTCAGCCCTGTGTCTCCGCGTCAGCCCTGGCTCAGCGGTTGCTCGGCCCAGATCGTCTTGCCGCTGTCGCCGTAGCGGGTGCCCCAGCGCTGGGTGAGGCTCGCGACGAGCAGCAGTCCGCGGCCTCCCTCGTCGTAGGTGCGCGCCCGGCGCAGATGCGGGGCGGTGCTGCTGCCGTCGGAGACCTCGCAGATCAGCGACGTGGTGTCCCGGATCAGCCGCAGCACGACGGGGTCGGCTCCGTAGCGGATGGCGTTGGTGACCAGTTCGCTGGTGATCAGCTCG
>NZ_JBEXZD010000046.1:0-54449 GCF_040628575.1 Streptomyces sp. NPDC006393 | reverse complement strand
GGTGGCCGCCTGGCGGGCGCCCAGGTCCCGTAGCGCCTGGCGGCGTTCGGGGTCGCCGAGCAGCCGCAGCACGGCGGCGGCGAACGCGTCCGGGTTTTATTCTATCCCTTCTATGAATTCCGCTATTCTTCCACCTGGGCCGTGGATATTACCTACACAAAAGACAAGTGCATTGTCCGATTCTTTCATAATAGCTTTTTCAATTTCTGTAAAATCTTGTCCTTCAAAGTTCAAATATCTTTTGTCTGGTAAACGATGCATTAAATCTGATACCATCTGTGTACTTTTTCCGGTACAAATCAACGTATCGTAATCAATATCTTCTAAGAAATTATCAACAAATAGTTGTGTTCTATCGATTCTGTCAGATCGACAATTTAAAATGACCACTTTTTTCGTATAAGGATAATTGTATGATTCCACCTTATTTAAAATAGCTTTAGTGGATTGTGGTTCGTTGGCAGCAAACGCACAACCAGCCCTCAAACCGGGGTACAACCCTCCAAGAGAGGAAACAAGCAGCCCAAACGGGCTTTCTTCCTCTCCGCGTTCGCCGCTCTGGGCGACCCGGCATCGCGGGCCTACTACGACAAGAAGATCGCCCAGGGCAAGCATCACGCCCAGGCCCTGCTCTGCCTCGCCCGACGCCGGGCCGACGTCCTCTTCGCGACGCTCCGCGACGGGACCTTCTGCGAGCCCCAACCGGCTGCGGCCCAGGTGAGGAGTCCAGACCGCTCGGTCAGTCCTCCGGCCGAAGCCGCTGACGAGCGGCCTCAAGCCGCTGGTCATAGTCAGGCGCGAACAGCTCAGGAAGCGCCTTGTCCAGCGTTCCGGCGATCCGATGGATCGGCGCCCAGACCGCCGGATCGTCGACAACGCGGCTGAGGCCCGTCATCTGGAGCCTCTCCAGCCAGTGCGACAGCACCAGTGCCTCGTCACTGGTGAGCTTGATCGTGACCTGGCTTTCACTCATGCACACCCCTACGGCTCAGCCTGCCCTCGACCGCACGAATCTGCTGGCCTTGGACCGTGACCAAACACATGTGTGGGTAGTCGGGGTGGAGGGGGCGGTGTCTGGACGTCAAGAAGCTCCTGTAGACGCGTTTGCGACCGAGATCGCCTGCCCACCAGGAGCTCAACGCCGTTGCGTTTGGCGGGGCGGTCGTTCACCAAGCCGCTGGCGACGAGGAAAGGGACTTCCGGTAGATCGACGTGGTGTTGAGCCATGTGATCAAGAACCAGGGGTCTCCTTCCTGGTCGGTGATGACGTACGCGTCCTTCGCGTCCGGCTTGCCCTGGCCGCGACAGGGCCGAGGCGCGGTGGACTGCCAAGCCAGTGCGGTAGACCATCGGTGGAGGGTCGTGGAGGAGGCAGGATGGAGCAGAGGTCAGCGGCAGCTTCTCGTGCGCGGGCAGCCCGAGCGCAGGCGAAAGCGACGGACGCCGTGGGGAATGAGCGCTGGGACACGGCGCTGCGACACAGCAAGATCGCGGTGGCCGCGGCCGAAGAGGCGGTGGCGATAGCCGACCACGACGACGACGTCGTGCTGCTGGCGCAGACTCTGACCATGAAAAGCCAGATCCATGATTCGCTCGGCGACGGCGGCGAGGCCCTGGCCGCGGCACGAGAGGCGCTGGACGTGTACTCGAGACTCGATCGCGAGGTGAACAATCCTCAGCGGGTCACCCGTCGGCTGGGTGACGACTCGGTACTGTTCCCAGCCGGGCACAGTCCGCTCAAGGACCGATTCGCGTGGCTGTATGCTCAGACTGCGGACGCGCAGTTGAATTTGGCCAGGCTCATCGCCCAACACCAGTCCACGACCGGAGGAACCGAGGCGCGGCGGCTGGCGGAGGTGGCGCTCGAAACCTTCCGGGAGCTGGCACGGTTCAGCAACCGGTACGCGGCCAAGGCCGATCAGGTGGCGGCCGGTCGCCAGGCGGTGATCGACCGGCTCGCCGGCCGCGGCCCGGCCGACGTGACCTCCCAGCCTCTCGCGGCGGAGGACCTCACCCGGCAGGCCGCGCGGATCGAGGAGGCGGAAAGGAGGCAGTTGCAGGCCCAGGTAACGCAGGCGGAATCGCACGCGAACAAGGCGAGGGTCGACTACGCGGCCCGACGCTACGCCGAGGCGGTCGAGAACATGCGGATGGCCGTCGAGATATACCGGCAAGTGGTTCCGCACAGCCTGTGGCACAAACGCGAACTGGCACGGGCGTTGTTCGACTACGCCCACCACCTCGAAGCGCAGGGAAGCAAGAATAAGGCGGTGGACGCGATGAACGAAGCCGGGTGCCTCTTCGCGCAGGTGCATAAGCACAACGACCGCCGCTTCGCAGACGAAGTGGCGCTGTGCTCCCGCGAGTCGCGCCGCCTGCGGCTGGTGCGGTTGCGCCTGCGCCGTCGACGTACTTTCGTGGCACCGCTCGCGACGTGACCGGCACACCGCATGCGGACAGCGTTCGAGCCGCCCCCATCGTCGCGCGCGGCTACGCGGTGACCAGGACCGACTACCAGGGCCTGGGCACGGACGGGGCGCACAGCTACCTCATCGGTGAGGCGGAGGCGCGGGCGGCCGCCGATCTGACCCGCGCGGCCCACCAGCTCTCCACCCGGCTCAGCGACGACTGGGTGGCCTGCGGACACTCGCAGGCCGGACACGCCGCCCTCTACACCGCGGCCCTCGCCGCCCGCTGGGGGCTGGACGAGGCCGCCTTCAGTACCGAGCTGATCGTCAGCGAACTGGTCACCAACGCCATCCGCTGGGGTCGGCGCCCATCCGGCTCCGGCTCATCCACCAGGACTCCACCCTGATCTGGGAGGCCTACGACTCCAGCGGTTCGACCCCGTACACGCGGCGCGCCCGGATGTGCGACTAGGGCGGCCGGGGCCTGCTCGTCGCCACCCGCTGGGCACCCGGCACGACCGGATCGGCAAGACGGTGTGGGCGGAGCAGAGGCTGGGCGGAGGCTGAGCGCTGCCATGCGCACTTGACGGCGGCCGGGCTCCTCCCCCCTCGGGAGTCCGGCCGCCGCGTCGTTCGAACCGTCAGCTCAGCGGGCTCAGCACTTGCCCGCCGGGCGGTCCCGCTTCACGAGGTTCGTAGAGCCGGTAATACCGTCGAGCCACAGCACGCGCTCGCCGGTGTCGGCGGCCGGGTAGACCTGGTCGCCGCGGTTGCAGGACACACGCTGCGCGCCGCCCTTGCCGTCGGGCGCCACCTGGTACAGCTTCGGCAGCGTCTCGTTGGCCCACGACGTGGCCGGCGGCAGCGTCAGGACGGTGACCGCGGCGTCGGAAGCCGTCAGCTGGTAGGCGTACAGTGCCTTGTCGCCCGACTCCGGGACGACCGTGGTGCGGTTGGTGCCGTCGACGTCGGCGCGCATCACGGCGGCCTGGCCGGAGTCGGTGCCGTCGCCGTCCTCGACCCAGAAGACGCCGTCATCGGTAATGGCGGTCTGGCCGATGCCGGCGACCGTGTTCTTGTCGACCGGCATCAGCTGGGTCTTGCCGGTGGCGGTGTCGTAGACCTCGACGCCCAGCTTGTAGCCGTCGGACTCGGCCCACAGCTTCGCGTACGCGATCTTGCCGTCGTGCACCGACGCGAGCCCCGTGACGGTGAAGGGGTTGGGCGCGAGTTCCTTGACTTCGCCCGTCTTGATGTTGACGTAGCGGGCCTGTTCGAAGCCGCTGCTCGGGTTCAGGTAGGTGTACACGAGGACGTCACCGTCGAGGTGGACCGACGTGACGTTGGCGCCGATCCCGTCGACGGTCTTGTCGACTCCGCCGCCAACCGGCCGCACGTGGATCTTCACCGCGTCATACGCGAACTCGGCCCACGCCACGTTCTTGCCGTCGGTGGCGGCGTCGACGTTGTAGTTGCCGTTGTTGGGGCTGATCTGCTGCGGGGTGCCCTTGCTGCTGCTGTCGCCCGCCCACACCGAGTACGGCTCGCTGCCGTCCTCGTTCGAGCGGGACAGCGCGTAGGTGCCGCCGCCCGCGGCGACGCCGGTGCCGGAGACATTGACCTTGGACAGGACGGTGTCCGTGTCGGTGCCGAGCTTCGTCTCCCAGCCGGGCACGATGCCGTGCCGGGCGAAGGCATCCTCGACGGTCTTGACCTGGGCCTTGGTGGCGCCCAGCTCCTGGGCGGCAGCGATGACCGCGGCGCGGCCCTCGGTGAAGCCGTCCAGCGGAGTCATGTACGCCGACAGGGCACGGTAGATGATCTGGTCGGCGAACTCGCCTCCGAGGCCCTTGCGGATGTCCCACAGCGCGCCGGAGAAGATCGGCGAGTTGAGGTGGACGCCGCCGCTGTCGCCGCGGTAGCTGACGCCGATGAAGTCCTTCGACGTGGTCATGTCGTTGTTCATGTCGCGCAGGGCGCACTCGCGCGGGCTGAGCGTGGTGCACAGGTCCTCGCCGAGCAGGCCCGAGTCCGGGTCGTCCATGGACTGGCCGTTGGCCTCCAGGTCGATGCCGTTGCCGAAGTAGTCGGAGATCGCCTCGTTGATCGCGCCGGACTGGCCCGCGTAGACGAGGCCGGCGGTGTGCTGGGTGACGCCGTGGGTCATCTCGTGGCCGACGACGTCGGTGTCCGCGGAGAAGGTACGGTAGTCGCCGCCGCCCTGGCCGTACACCATCTTGGAGCCGTCCCAGAAGGCGTTGTCGTACGGCCCGCCGTTGGCGGTGACACCGACGAGCGAGTACATGAACCCGTCCTTGTCGTCGATCCCCTTACGGCCGAAGTGGTTCTTGTAGTACGCGTACACCTTGTTGGCGGCCCAATGGGCGTCGACCGCACCGGAGGTGGTGAAGTCCGCGCCGAGGTCCGGGGTGTCCGACGTGAAGATCTTGGCGCCACTGGGCCAGACGCCGGAGGCGGCGGAGACGTCGATGCCACGGGCGTCCCAGGTCTGCAGCAGAGGGCCGGTGAACGCAGTGGCGGCGTCCCGGAACCCGTAGTCGTACATCTGGTAGGTGCCGTCAGCACCCTTGTACAGGTTGAGGTCGACCTTGTGGCCGTTGTAGCGGGTGCCGGAGCCCTTGACGACGAACGACGGGGCGGCCGGCGTGGAGGCGTCGTCAGGAGTCGTCCCGGCCCCGTCCGTGGCGCCGGCGGCGGCGTCGGTCGAGCCGAACGTCTGGATGCCGCTGTACTGCAGCAGCGGGAAGCCGGAGTGGGCGTCGACGTACACCTCCTGCTTCACCGCCGTGCCGTCGGCCGGGTCGGTGCCCGTGACGGTGATGTGCCGGGTGAGCACGCCGGTGCCCTGCGGCAGGATCGTCACGTCCACGGCCTTGCCGGTGAGCGGGCTGCCGTCGAGCTTCTCGCCCTTGGCCGGAGCGTGCAGCGGGGCCGGGCCCAGCTGCGAGGTGACGGCGCCGATCGCGCGCTCGATCGCGGTCTTTTCGGAGACCTTCGGGGTGACCGAGTCGAGGCTCAGCTTGGTGAAGTAGTTGCCGGAGGTGCCCGTGACGGTGCGCTTGCCGCTCATCCTCGTCATGCGGACCACGTACTGGCCGCCGAGGACGTCGACGCCCTTGTACTTCTGCTGGAGACGCACCGTCTCCTTGCCGCCCTCGCTGTCGATGCTGACCGTCGACAGGTCCTTCGCCGAGGTGTCGGCGATGTGGTAGCGGCCCTTCTTGGATTTGAGGTGTGCGCGGGCGGCGTCGGCGGCGCTGCCGGTACCGGCAGCGTCCTCGTGCAGCCCGGTCACCAGGGACGGGGTGTCGGTCTCGAGGCCCGGGGTGGTGGTCGAGGCGGCTGCTGGGGCGGTGTCCGCCGCCTGAGCCACCGTCATGCCGCTGACCAGGAGTCCAGCGGCGGCGAGCAACGCCGCGACCCCCTGGCCGACGGCTGTGCCGCCCGGTATGTCTGCTCTCCTGCGTGGTGAGGTCCGCACGAATGTCCCTTCGCTGCCTTGGCCGGTTGAACACGTTTCGGATGCGGACATGCAAGTGCCGGGACAGGTGTGTGAACAATGCGTTCACGGTGCCGACTTGTGGACATGCACACTTGTGTGGCCTGCGCGAACCAGGCGAAAATCGCCGCGTGGGACTGACCGATCTGGATGCGCAGTGGCAGGCTCTCGGACTCGGAGCCGACGGGCTCCAGGTCTACGAGGCCCTGTTGAATCTGCCCGCCCACGCCTCCCGCGCCGCGCTCGCCCACTCCCTCGGTCTGTCGGTGCGCCGGGCCGCGGCCGCCCTCGACGAGCTCGCCGAGCACGGCTTCACCCGGCCCGGCCCCGACCCGGCGGCCCTGCCGGTCCCGGTGGCCCCCGCCACGGCGCTACGCGGCCTGCTCCACCAGCATCAGGCCCAACTTCTTCGCAGATCAGCAGAGTTGGAGGCCTTGACCGGGTCGATCGACCGGATCGCCGCGCAGTTGCTGAGCACCGCGGAGGATCCGCGCACCATCGGCATCGAGACGGTCCGCGGTGGCCTGGCCATCGCCGAGCGTGTCGCCGCACTGCTGGTGTCGGCGCGCGAGGAGGTGGCGCTGCTCGACCGCCCGCCCTATGCCGCCAGTCAGCCCGACGGCATGCCGGCCCCGCTGGACGTGGCCGAGCCCGTGCGGCGCGGGGTGCGGGTGCGCGTTGTGGTGGACCGCGAGGGGCTGACATTCCACGGCCGGGCCCGGGGCCTCAACGACCTCTCCGGACAGGGCGTCCAGATCCGCGTCGGAACGGACCTGCCGACCAAACTCGTCACCGTCGACCGCCGGATCACCCTGCTCCCCCCGACCGACGCGGCGGACCCGACGGCGTCGGCCCTGGTGATCAGCGACGCCCTGCTCGGCAACGCGCTGGTACCGCTCTTCGAGGCGTTGTGGGACCGGGCGGTGCCGATCGGCTCGGTGGCCGACGAGGAGGTCACGGAGGAGGAGCGGGAACTGCTGACCCTGCTGGCGTCGGGCCTCAAGGACGAGGCCATAGCGCGCCGCCTGGACGTCCATGTCCACACAGTGCGCCGCCGCATCACCCGCCTGATGCAGATGCTGAACGCGCAGACGCGCTTCCAGGCCGGGGTTCAGGCGACGGCGAGGGGCTGGCTGACGTTGTAGACCCGCTCACCGGAACCGTTTCGTGCACGCGCGGGGAGCCGTAGATGCCACCGGAGTCCTCGTGGACCTACCGGATGCTGCCGGTCAGCTCGGCGTCCCGGCGGATGCGCTCGCTCGGCTCCTTCTCCGCGCGCCGCCACCGGTGGTAGGTGGAGGAGGGGATGTGCAGCTGACCCTCAGGTGCGGGTGCTCGTCCATGAGCGCCGTCACGTGGGCCGGGTCGGGTCCAGCTGTGCGGCGAAGGACGCCGAGGCCGTCCGCAGGACCTCGTTCGCCCGGCGCAGTTCGCGCACCTCGCGCCGCAGCTGGGTGAGTTCCTCCTTCTCCTCGGAGCGCTGACCCAACGGCGGCCGGTCCGGGAGCCGCACGAGCTGCGGACCTGGACCGGCCGCCATCCACCGACGGTCGTTCGGCAGCGCACCGCAGGTCCGTGCACGGCACCGCCAGTGCGACCAGCTCAGGTGCGCGCGGACGCGGCGGGCGGCGGGCTGCGTCCAGGCGCGTCCCTGCCAGGCCGGGCTCGGTGCCCGCGTCGACGATGGCGTCGGCGCACAGGGTGCAGTCGGCCGCGCGCTCAACTCATGGTGTGCGTGTGCGAGTCGGGTAGTGGTCGGCGACCACCCGGCTCATCGCGCCCAGCGGATCGGCGGCGACCTGCGTGGCCGAGAAGTAGACGTTGCCGCGCACCTGTGGGTAGGTGGTGTCGAAGTCGAGGTGCCGGGAGAGCTCGGCCGGGTCCTGCCACGCGGCGGGCTGTCCGGCCACACCGGCCTTGTACAACGCCTCGCCCACATAGAGCTGGACACGGGTGCCGGAGACGACGCTGGACCACCAGGGCACCAGCACGGCGTAATCGGCGGCGGCGAATCCTATGTTCCAGTACACCTGCGGAACGATGTAGTCGATCCACTCCTGCTGAACCCACTTGCGGGTGTCGGCGTGCAGATCGTCGTAGGTCTGCACACCGGCAGTGGTTGCCGAGCCCAACGGGTCGGTGCCCGCGTTGCGCCACACGCCGAACGGGCTGATGCCGAACCGCGTCCGCGGCCGGATCCGCTTGATGCGCTCGGCCATCTCCCGCACCAGCAGGTCGGTGTTGTTGCGGCGCCATGCGTCGCGGTCGGGAAAGCCCGTGCCGTAGCGGGCGTATGCATCGTCGTCCTGGAACGTCTGCCCGGCGACGGGATACGGGTAGAAGTAGTCGTCCCAGTGGACCGCGTCGATCGGGTAGCGGCGGACCGCGTCGAGCATGGCGTCCTCGACGAAGCGGCGCACTTCGGGCAGGCCCGGGTTGTAGTAGAGCTTGCCGCCGAACGACACGATCCACTCCGGGTGCAGGCGGGCCGGGTGTGTGGGCGTCAGCGCGGTGACGTCGGTCGTGAGCGAAACGCGGTAGGGGTTGAACCAGGCGTGCAGTTCCAGGCCCCGGCGGTGCGCCTCGTGCACGGCCGTCCCCAGCGGGTCCCAGCCCGGGTCGCGCCCCTGGACGCCGGTGAGGTACTGAGACCACGGCTCGTAGGGCGAGGGCCACAGGGCATCGGCGGTCGGCCGTACCTGGAACATCACGGCGTTCAGGCGCCGTTCGACCGCCACGTCCAGCAGGTCGCACAGCTCCTGCCGCTGCTCCTCGGGCGAAGGCCCGGCGCCGAAGGCCAGTCGGTGTTGGCCACGGTGGCAATCCACATGCCGCGCATCTGCCTGTTCCCGGCGCCGTGGCCGCCGGCTGTCGACGGCGCGTGCTCCGTCCGGGCACCCGCAGCCGGTGTATCTGCCGCCTGTGCGCCGGCCGGGAGGGTCACGGCGGCGAGCGTGCCCGCGGCCGCGGCGGTGAAGGTTCTACGCGAGAGTCTCTCCATGTGCGCCTCCTGATCTCCCATCACGGACCGCCGATAATGGCCCGTTCCCTCCTTGGCGGCAACCACAAAATGGTCTAGTCCACTAGTCGAAGCCGGTCGGGTCCTCAGTCGCCCGATCATCTCAGCGACGACAAGGCCGGCGACCGAGAAATTCGTGAACTACGCCTGGCGGGCGGGATGTTCGCCGCATAGTCTCCGACGGGCCGCCCCTCGGCCCCGCTGTTTCCCCTCACTTGGGAGTCCCCATGGTGATGTACGAGCACGAAGTCGACCGCCGCACCCTGTTCCGGGTCGGCCTCGGCACGGCAGTCGCCGCTGTCGTCGGCACGGAGGTGGCCTTCCCCACCGCTGCCGGGGCGACCCCCTTGCCTCAGTTCCCCTGGATCATCGACTGCGACACCTGGGGTGCACGACCGCCGTCCAGCCCGATCCAGATCACTGGCAACACCACCAACAAGATCATCCTGCACCATATGGCCTTCCCCAACGTCACGGACTACTCACGTGAACACGCCATGCAGTTGGCGCGTGACTGCCAGGACCTGCACATGGACACCAACGGCTGGGCGGACACCGGCCAGCACTTCACCGTCAGCCGCGGTGGCTACGTTCTCGAGGGCCGTCACCGCAGCCTGGAGACCCTCGCCGCCGGCGAGCATCAAGTGGTGTCCGCCCACTGCCCCGGGGAGAACGGCAACGCCATCGGGATCGAGAACGAGGGCACGTACATAACCGAAACCCCGCCGGCGGCATTGCTGGACTCGCTGGTGACGTTGTGCACCTCCGTGTGCCGGCAGTTCCACCTCAACGCGTGGGACATCTTCGGTCACTGGGACTTCCGCCTGGGCACCGACTGCCCCGGCATCGCCTTCTACCGCCTCTTCCCCCAGATTCGCAGGCGCGTACTGCATTCCATGGGCGTGTCGCCCGCCGCGGCACCGGCACGGCGCTGGCCGGACATCTGGCGGTTCGTCGACAGCCAGGTGGTCCAGGTCGCCCAGTACCTGCTGGTCGACGCCGGCTACAGCGACCTGCCCATCGACGGCGTGTTCAGCACCGAGATGAACACCGTCGTCGCCGACTTCCAGACCAGCCGCGGTGTTGCCGTCACTCCCGACGCCACATTCGACACCGCCACCTGGGAAGCACTCGCGCCCTCCCTGGACAAGGACGCCTCCGGGCTGCCTGTCCAAGCCGTGCAGTATCTGCTCACCATCAAGGGCTACGCCGACACCGTCAGCATCACCGGCACCTATGACGACAACACCATGAAGGCTGTGCAGGACATGCAACGCCTGCACAGCCTCCACCCCAACGGCAAGGTCGACCTCAGCACGTGGTGCGCGCTGACCGGTGGCACCGTCCGTGAGGCTCTCACCCGCTGAACCATCGCCAACTGACGGCCGGCAACCGTGCCCTCGATGGGCGGCCGCAAGGCCGCGCGCTCCAGGCTGCGCTTCAAGGACCGTCAGATCGTCGACCTCGAAGCTCGAATCGCGGGCGCCTGACCACCGAGGGGGTTCCGCTGTGTCCGGTCCGGTGACCAGGGGAAACCCCGTGGTCACCGGACCACGATGCTGTCTCACCAAGTGGTGCCACAGCGATCGCCGAATCCGCGACCGGCAGTGACAGAACGCCGCCTATGAGCCAACCGGAGTCCGTGGCCGTCACCTGGTCACGGGCTCCGGTGTTTTCAGCGCACGCTTGATGAGTTGAGGTGGACGCCGATCCGTACGAATGCCTGGACCAGCGGGGCCGACGGTACCGCGGGTGAGACGACCTGCGAGCCGAAGTGGACGATGACGAGGTCCAGACCCGGCGAGACGAAGAGCCGCTGGCCGTGGATGCCGCTGGCCATGTAGGAGTCGTAGGGGTCGTTCAGGATCCACCACAGGTCGTGGTAGGAGAGCGTGGCCGGTGAGGCGGGGGGTGCGGCAGGAAAGCGGACCCGGCGAGGGTAGCCGTCGGGCACGCCGCTGGTGATCGTGCCGGCCACTTCCTCCGGGACCACCTGCCGGTCCCCCACCGCCCCGCCGCAGCGCAACATCTCGCCGAGCCGGGCCACATCGTGTGCTGTCGCGCTGAAGCCTCCGCAGGCGGCTTCGACGCCGTCGCTGTCCAGGATGTAATACGCGTCCTCCTCCGCCCCCACCTTGGACCACAGAAGGTCGCTGAGCAGGGTCGACGTGGTGAAGCCCGTGATCCGGCGGAGGACTTCGGCCAGTGCTTCCACATTGCCGTTCTCGTAGCGGAACTCCTCTCCCGGGGCCCCGGTGGCGCGGGCGGTCAGGAGGTGCTCGCGGATGCTGGTCGGACCGCTGTAGCCGAACGGCCGCAGTGGCGGGGCGACGACCGCGTAGTACCGCTGGGCCTCGATCGCCTTGTCGAGGCGGCGGCCCGCGTAGCTCACCTGGGTACCCATGTGCAGCAGATCCTGGACCCGGGCATCGCCGAAGGCCGTTCCCTCGAGTTCGGGGACGTAGGAGGAGGCCCGGGCGGTACGGTCCAGCATCCCCTGGTGTGCCAGCGTTGCCGCCGCGAGGCCGAGGTAGGACTTGGCCGCCGAGGCGTTGAAGTGAGGGGTGTGCGCGTCGGCACCGTGCAGGTAGCGCTCGTAGACGACCTGCCCGCGATGCATCACTAGGAACGCGTCCGTCTGGGCTGCGGCGAACATGTCCGGAAGTTTGAGTGCGCCCGCGTCGGTGGTGACGAGGTCGAGAGCGTCGAGGTCGGCTTCACTGCGCGGCAGGTGGCGGGCAGGAGCCTCGCCTCGCCACACCCGTCGGCTGGGGGAGAGTTCGCGGCCCTGGGACGTGAAGCGGCGGATCCAGGCGGGATCCGTGTAGCCGCGGGTCCACAGCAGATCACTCAGCGGGGCTGTCTCGGGCATGGCTCACTCCTTCGCGCCGGGTGTTTCCGCGCGCGTTGTTGTTCGAGGCGTTGACCTGGAGCGATCAGACGCCTAGGTTGCCAAATCAATCGATCACTAACAGACAGCTTGTACGGGAACATACTTTCATTTCAATACTCCAGAGCGTAGGAGTGTCCGATGGTCAAGCCGCAGCCCCGAACCGCCCCTCGCCTGGACGTCGCCGGGCCGCCACCGGATCCGCGCACCGGCCGGCGGCACGCCTGGGTGGTCACCGCGCTGATCGTGGCGTTCATGCTGGTCAACTACGCGGACAAGTCCGTCCTGGGACTCGCGGCCGTGCCGATCATGGACGAGCTGCACATCAGCAACAGCACCTACGGCCTGATCTCCAGCTCCTTCGCCCTGCTGTTCAGCCTCTCCGGACTGCTCGTCGGGTTCGCCTCCGCACGGGTCTCCAGCCGAGTACTCCTGGCCACTCTGGCCGCTGTGTGGGCGGTGGCACAGCTGCCCGTGCTCTTCGTGGCGTCCGTGCCGGTGCTCGTGGCCGGGCGCGTGCTGCTGGGTGCGGCCGAGGGGCCGGCCGCACCGATGTCGATGCACGCGCTGTACAAGTGGTTCCCGGAGGACCGGCGCGGCCTGCCGTCGGCGTTGCAGATCAGCGGCGCCGCGCTGGGCACGCTGATCGCCGCGCCGGTCGTGACCTGGCTGATCAGCGCCTTCGGATGGCGCTCGGCCTTCGCAGCGCTCGCCGCGACCAGCGTGGCGTGGAGCCTGCTGTGGTGGCGGGCGGGGCACGACGGCCCGTACGGCCACGAGCCGGGGCACGGAACCGCGCCCGACACCGGACCGGCGACCCGGCTCCCGTACCGCAGGCTGCTGCTGAACGGCACGGTGCTGGGGAGCATCGCGGGGGCCTTCGGCGCCTCCTGGGCCCTGGCCCTGAGCCAGGCGTGGCTGCCCGCCTACCTGCGCACTCAGCTCGGCATGTCACCGGGCCGCGCGGCGACACTCATCAGCGGTGTCTCGGCGTTCAGCTTCGTCCTGCTGCTGGCGGTGTCGCCGCTGGTCGATGCGCTGAAGCGGCGTGGGGTGTCCAGCCGTTGGTCGAGCGGCGCCCCGCAAGGGGTCGCGGTCACCGCCGCTGGGCTGGCCATGGCGGCCTTGCCCCTCGCCGACGCCCGGGCGCTGCTGCTGGCACTGCTCGCGGTGGCGTTCGGCGCGCACGCCATCGCCTTTCCGCTGCACTACATGACGACGGCCGCCGTCGTGCCGCCCGCGCAGCGCGGAGCGGTGTTCGGCATCGTCGCCGCGACCGGCACCCTGCCCGGGCTGATCGCGCCGTATCTGACCGGACGCCTGCTGGACTCGGCGCCCTCACAGGGCACGGGATACACCCATGCGTTCCTGCTCTCCGCCGCCCTGATGCTGGTCTGCGGACTGGTCGCCCTGACCGCGATCCGGCCCGAGCGGGACGCACGGCGACTGAGCCGGACGAGCTGAACCGAACGAGGGAGTGCGCGGCTCAGGCCGGCGGCTCGAAGCCGCTGGCCCAGTAGCGGCCGTGCAGCGCCAGGTCGAGGAGCATGCGCACGACCTCCTCGGCCGGCAGCGCCGGGGCGTCCTGCTCGACCCACCAGCGCAGCACCGCGATCTGCTCCCCCACCCACACCCGTGCCAGCAGCTCGGGGTCGATGCGCGGCTGGACGGCGTTGCGCTCGGCGCGGGCGCGGAACTCCTCGGCCGTGGCCCGTGCGCAGGCGTCCATGAACATCTGCAGTGGCTTGCCGTCGCCTTCGCCGCGCAGCACGATCCGGTACAGATCACGCTCCTCACGCGCGTGCCGCAGCATCTCCAGGACCGGCTTGCCGGTGAAGCCGATCGCACTGTCTGCGACCGCGGGCGACAGGCGCTCGGACAGCTCGGCGAGCAAGTCCGCGGTCACGCGCGCGAACAGGTCCTCCTTGTCCCGGAAGTGCGCGTAGAAGGTCGCACGTGCCACATCCGCGCGCTCGGTGATGTCCTCCACCGTCAGCGCGGTGAAGCCCCGCTCCAGAACCAGCTCCACCAGGGCCGTTCCCAGGACCCGTCGCGAGCGTCTGGTCCGCCTGTCCTCTGCCATGCACTCCTCCTCGATTGCCGCGCACGGCCGTCGCGCTGCGTGCGCGCTCAGTCTAGGAGACTCTTGACACGTCAGAAATTAATGAACAAGCTGTCTGGAACTGAGCACGATGTAAGACTACGGACTCGTCTTCGGACGTCATCTACTGAGTAGGCCCTCATGAACCTCGGCATCTATCTGTCGCGCAGCGCTCGCTACTGGCCCCAGGCCGCCGCCCTCGTCTGCGGGGACCGCTCCTGGACCTTCACCGAGCTGGACCGGGCGACCGACCGTCTGGCCTCCGCCCTGGCTGCCCGGAGCCTCGGCCCTGGCGACGCCGTGGCCTCCCTCGCGTGGAACCGCGGCGAGCTGGTGGAGGTCGAATTCGCCCTGTACAAGGCCGGATTGACGCGTGCGCCCATCAACGCCCGGCTCGGCCGCGGCGAGATCGAGCACATCCTGCGTTACGCCCCCGTACGCGTCCTCGTCTACGACGCCGCCCACCGCGAGGACGCCCTCGCCGCGATCGCCGCGGCGGGTACCGGGTGCCTGCCCGTCTGCCTCGACGGCGCACAGCCCGGTGAGGTTTCCTACAGTGACCTGCTGGCCGAGGGGGACGAGGCACCCGTCCGCGTCGAGGTCGGCGAGGACGCCGCCTGCGTCCTGAACTTCACCTCCGGCTCCACCGGCGCGCTCAAGGCCGCCGTGCAGACGGTCGGCAACCGCCTCGCCAACATGCGCAAACAGCTGATGGCCGACGAGTCCCGTCCCCGCCCCGGTACCCGCTACCTCGCCTGCGGCCCCATCACCCACGCCACCGGCATGGGCCTGCTGGCCGGGGTGTTCGGCGGCTCCACGACGTACGTACTGCCGACCTGGAGCCCGCAGGGCTTCCTGGAGACGGTCGAGAGGGAGCGCATCACCGCGACCTTTCTGGTGCCGGCCATGCTGAACACGGTGCTCGCCCACCCCGGCGCCGCCGACCATGACCTGTCCTCGCTGACGAGCGTGCGCGTCGGCGGGGCGCCCATCTCGCCCCAGCGCCTGCGCGATGCCGTGGAGTTCTTCGGGCCGGTCGTCGCCCAGGGCTACGGGCTCGGAGAGACCACCAGTGTTGTCGCGGGCCTCAGCAGCGAGGAGATCGCCCGGGCGGTGAAGGAGGAGCCGGAGCTGCTCCAGTCCTGCGGCCGTGCGTCGTACGACACCGAGATCCGTGTCGTCGACGAGGCAGGCCGCGAGTTGGGCCCGCGCGAGGTCGGCGAGGTCATCGTGCGTGGCCCGGACTGCGTACGGGAGTACTGGCAGGAGCCCGAGCTGTCCGCGGAGACCTTCCGCGACGGCTGGGTGCACACCGGGGACCTCGCCTGGATGCGGGAGGACGGCTACCTCTTCCTGGTCGACCGCAAGAAGGACATGATCATCTCCGGCGGCTTCAACATCTACTGCACCGAGGTCGAGGCCGCCCTGTACGAACACCCGGGAGTGCAGGAAGCCTGCGTAGTCGGCGTGCCCGACGAGCAGTGGGGAGAGGCCGTCAAGGCGGTCGTCGTCACCCACGCCGGTGCGACCGTCACGGCCGACGACCTGATCGCCTTCTGCGCCGGCCGCCTCGACCGCTTCAAGAAGCCCCGGTCGGTCGACTTCGTGCCCGAGCTGCCTCACAACCGCAACGGCAAGCTCGACCGCAAGGCCGTACGCGAACCCTTCTGGGCGGGCGCTGCCCGCCGCGTCAACTGAACCAGTCGGAGCCTTCCGTGACCTTCTCCCTTCGCCCCACCTACGACGACCCGCGCACCGCCGAGCTGGTCGACCGCCTGCGCGGCTACCTCGACGGCGAACTCGCCGACCACGAAAGGGAACGCGGCCTCACCCACGCCAGCCGCCTCACCCGCGCCGACCTCGAACCGATCTGGCGCCGCAGCCGTGAGCTCGGCTTCTACGGCATCCACCTGCCTGAGGAGTACGGCGGCCAGAACCTCACCTACACCCAACTCGCCGCCCTGAAGGAGGAGATCGGCGCCAGCGGGCGCGTCCTCGCGCACAGCGTGCTCGGCGACATGGGCGGCCCGCTGCGCGCGGGCGACATCCTCAAGCACGCAACCGAGTACCAACTGGACAAATACCTGCTGCCGCTGATCCGTGGTGAGCGTGCCTGCTGCTTCTCCCTCACCGAGACCGACGCAGGCTCCGACGTCCGTTCCATGCGCACGGTCGCGGTGCGGGACGGGGACGGCTACCGGCTGACCGGGCACAAGGTGTTCTCCTCGGCCGGCCCCTTCGCCGACTTCGCGATCGTGGTCGCCCGCATGGCCGGAACCGGTGAACAGGAGGGCGAGAAGCCGCAGTTCTCCGCCTTCCTGGTGGACCTGGACAGCCCCGGCTGCCGGGTCGAGGACGGGGCGACCCCCATGTCGGGAGAGCACATCGAGAGCGACATCGTCCTCGACGACTGCCACGTGCCGGCCGCCAACCTCCTCGGCGAGGAGGGCAAGGGCATGCGCATCGCGCTCGGCCGGGTCACCACGAACCGGCTGCTGCACTGTCCCACCGTCCTCGGCGCCACCCGCCGCGCCCTCGCCCTCACCCTGGACCGCACGCGAACCCGCAAGGTGGCGGGGGGCCAGCCGCTCCTCATGCTCCAGGCCATCCAGCACAAGGTCGCGGACATGGCCACCGAGTTCTACGCGGCCCGCTCCATGACCTACGCCGCGCTCGCGGCCCTGGACCAGGGCCGCGAGGCACACGCGGAAGCCTTCATGTGCAAGCTGTTCGTCGCCGAGTCAGCCTTCCGCATCCTCGACGAGGCCGTGCAGATCCACGGCAAGGAGGGCCTGACCCAGGGCAACGAGATCGAGTACCTCTTCCGCAAGATCCGGATGTTCCGCGTCCTCACCGGCACGTCCGAGATCCAGCGCAACGGCATCGCCAAGCTCCTGGCCTTCAACCACTGACCCGCCGGGATCAGCAGCTTCGCCGTCGGCCTGCACAGCGACTTCGACGCGGTGACCGGGCTGACCACCGACTGGAACTCCGGCCCGGCCGAAGGAGCAGTCAACCGGATCAAGATGCTCGAACGGCAAATGTTCGGCCGCGCCGGCTTTGGTCTTCTGCGCAAGCGAGTCCGGCTCGCCACCTGATCGTGCTGTCAGTGGCCGATGCGGGGATCGCCGCACAACCGGTCAAGGAGATCATCGTGGGTACCTGGGACACCGGCCCTTTCGACAACGACACGGCCGCGGACTTCGCTATCGCTTGACAATGCGAAGCCCGAAGAACGCGAATTCCTGATCCGGGGTGTCCTCGCCCGAACGGTCAACGCGACTGGCTACCTCACGGAAGCAGAAGAGGCAGTTGCCGCCGCCGCGTTGATCGCGGCACAGTGCCCAGGCGGCGAACCGATTGACACAGCCTACGGCCCTGAGAAGGCCATGCCGGCCTTTCCCGTCGATCTTCGGATCGTAACGCTACGTGACGGGTGACGGAACTTGTGCCAGACCCGTTCAGTGGCCCCCACCAAGTCGACTCCCACTGGCCCCACTTCGCCGATGATTGGTGAAGGCCGGGCGTCTTGAGGCGGACCCAGAGGGCGGCTTCAATTGGCCCCTGGGCGGTTGTTGTCGTACCCGGGCCTCGGCATGACGGGTGCCGCATGCTGTGAATCGCCGCTGACCATCGCCTCTCTGTGATGAGCCCCGCCGGGATCCATGTCGCGATATAGCGTTAGTCTGCTCCTTGCGTCGCTGCCTGCGTCGCGCGAAGACGTTCGACAGGACCAGGACGGAAGCATGTCAGGAGAGATTT
Organism: Streptomyces sp. NPDC006393; assembly: GCF_040628575.1. NCBI lineage: Bacteria > Bacillati > Actinomycetota > Actinomycetes > Kitasatosporales > Streptomycetaceae > Streptomyces > Streptomyces sp. NPDC006393. Next base: position 36,749 of record NZ_JBEXZD010000046.1, on the reverse strand, counting down.
CGCCCACCGAGAAGCACTCCGGCACCGGCTCGTCGCCCGAACTGCGCGCCTCTCATGCGGACCGCGACCGGGTGGTGGATGTGCTGCGTATCGCGGCGGGGGACGGCCTGCTGACCGCGGACGAGTTGGACGAGCGTCTGGAAACGGCCTTGTCGGCGCGGACTCTGAGCGAACTGGCCGTGCTCACAGCCGACCTGCCGGCCGTGTCGACCACTGCGGACGGTACTGCGGCAGAGCTCGCAGAGCCCAAAGACGTCGTCCGGATCGAGCAGGTGTTCAGCGGCGCGGTCGAGCGGACGGGCCGCTGGGTGCTGCCGCGGCGGCTGGAGCTCGCGGTGACCTGGTGTGACGTGACGCTCGACTTCACCGAGGCCGTGATCACGCAGGACACCCTGCGGATCGATGTGGCCATGGCGGGGAAGGGCCTGACGCTGGTCACGAGGCCGGGCGTCGAGGTCGATCTCGACGGACTGACCCTGGTCCACTGCAAGCTCAGACACCGCCGCATGCGGACGCCCCCGGACACGCCGGTCACGCTGCGCGTGGAACTGGTCGGCCAGAAGGCCCACGGCAAGGTGGTGGTGCGGCCCCCGCGTCGGACATTCTGGCAGTGGCTGCAGCGCAGGCCCACGCCCCTTGCTGCAGGTGATTGACTCCAGGGTTGTGAACTGCCGGCGGGGCGGTCGGCGAGGTCTCACGGGCCGGATGACGCTCAGGTATTGCGGGCGCGGCCGCTGCCGAAGTAAGTCTGGTCAGCTCGACTGCCGGGGTCCTCGGGGTATTTCCCGGCGGCCAGGCGCAGGTGCCCGACCACGTCGAGGGTGCATGGCCTCCCAGTTCGCGTACAGACCGCGCTCGGCCTCCTCGAGGAAGATGTTCCGGGCGGTGTTCACGCCCGGCATCGACCCGCCGAAGAGGAGCCCCGCGAAGCGGTTCCCGGCAAGTACGTCCCGGCGGTGGTTCATGATCAGCGCGGGTGCGTCGGCGACCAGGCCGAAGGGACACGCAGCAACTCCGCCGGACCCGCCCGCCCGGCGCCTTCGCACGGCGGCTGTGCTGCCGGGCGAGTCGGTAGAGGTGCCCGCGTTCGGTCTCGTCAAGGCCCAGGACGCGGGCGAGCGCGTCGAGGACCTGCTCGGAGGGCTGGGTCGCCCGGCCCTGCTCCAGGCGTACGTAGTAGTCGACGCTGACTCCGGGCAGGTGCGCGACCTCTTCGCGGCGCAGCCCTTCGACCCGGCGGCGACTGTCGGTGGGGATGCCTGCGGCCGCCGGGCCGACCCGGGAACGCCGGGTCCGCGGAGACCCAGCAAGATCGTCCATGCCCCCAGTATGGCCGCGGTACGACCGTGAAGGTGGTCGGTGGTCCTGCCAGTACCAGGAAGTCCCGTCCGATGGAAACAGCTTCCCTGAACGCCGGGCGCCGCAGAGCCCAGGATCGAAGGCATCCGATCCGAAGGAGCTCCCATGAAGACGCTGATCATCTCCCCCCCCCCGGAGCCGACGTCGCTCAACAGCTGGCTGAAGGACCTCGCGGTGTCCACGTTGGAGAATGCCGGGCACGAGGTACGGGTGAGCGATCTGTACTCGATGAACTGGAAGGCGGTCGCGGACGCCGCGGACTACGGCCCCAACGCCTCAGGACCGCTGAAGGTCTTGAGCCCTGGACTCGGGCCGGGCTTTCGACGCCGGGGCGCTCACCGCGGACGTCCCCGCCGAGCGGGAGACGCTGCTCTGGGCCGACACGATCATTTTCCAGTCCCCGCTGTGGTGGTACAGGGGCTGGGGGATGCAGGGCATACCGAGGAAGCCCTGGCGGGTCTTGCGAACCATCGCCGCAGTCCGCTGGATCTCGGCGCGTTCGGCGTCGGTGAGTTGTCGACCTCCTCAGTGACGCGGATCAGCCGCCGGACGCAGGCGATTTCCTCGTCGGGCGGGGTGGCCTCGCGGGCCCACTCGTCGGCTTCGGTCATCGACCGCAGCCTTTCCAGCTGCCGCAGTAGACCGTCGAGGTAGGCGCCAAGCTCGGGGAGGTAGGAGATGTCAGTGGAGTAGTGGTCGCAGCTCAGGCAGCGGAACCGCAGGGGGCAGGCGCCGCCGGCTGCAATGTGGCCCTGCAAGCGCAGGCCCTGCCAAGTCCCGCTGGCACAGGTCGTGAGAGCAGCGGTGCCGGGCGCAGCCGGCGAAGGTCGCGGAGACCACAAACCGATCACATGCCTTCACGTATTTCACACATCTCGGGTTGATGCGCTAACTTGATGCAGCTTTCAACATCAAGGGGGACGAGGTACTGCCAGGTGGAGGCCTGCCGATCCATGCATGGGCCTGCCGCCTACCTGTCTGTGCCACCGCGCTGCCGTGTAGCCATCCGTGTTGCTGGTGCCGGGCTCGGCCCGGGCAGCGACAGAACTGTGGCGCCGCTCGTTCCCGCTGAATTGGGGGGGACGTAATGGAGTTTCGTATGCCAGTCAGTGATGTCCCGATACCCGCAGGTGGCGAGCCGACGCCGCGTCTCGCCGATTGCACGTCCTGGACGTCGATGTGGACGGGCACGATTGACAGGCCCAACGAAGGACAGGTGCCCTTCTTCGAGCCGGGTGTCGCCGAGTTGCTGACCAAATCGCTGGACTCCGGTCGGTTGCGTTGCACCTCGAGCTCGGCCGAAGCCTGCGACTTCGGTGACGTGCACTTCATCTGCGTGAGCACGCCGCAGCGGCCTGATTCTAGCGCGGCGGACCTGCAGTACGTCGACAGCGCGGCGGCGGAGCCAGGTGGCGCATCTGCGCTGGCGTGCCCTTGTGGTCGGCAAGTCCACGGTGCCCGTTGGTACCGCGCCCGGGTCACGGAGCCCGTACGCCGTGTGGCGCCGGCCGGTGATGCGGTCGAGGTGGCCTGGAACCTCAGTTCCTGCGCGAGGGGTGCGCCGTGGAGACACGCTGCGACCTGACCGGCTCGTCTTGGGCGTCGCTTTCCTCATCAGTCCGCCAGCACGGTGACTGGCGGCAGGTCGGCCGGTTCGCGCTCGCCTTCACTGCCCGCGACCAAAAGCTCACCTCCAGCGAGCGGCGCGTCGAGCTGGAGGCCGCGCTGAAAAAGCTGGTCGCCGCCGAGTCCTGACCCGTTCCAACCAACCGTCACTTTCTGATCCAAGGGGGGATCATGTACGACCCGAACATCCCGCAGCAGCCGACCAAGACGTCCCGGCCCTGGTACAGGATGAAGCGGACTTGGCTCGGCGGTTTCGCTGCCCTGGTCGTCATCGGCGCCATCGCGGGCGGCAGCGGCGACTCCAAGGACGCCAAGGCCAGCACCCCGGCGCCAGTGAAGACGGTCACCGCGACACCGACACCGACCCCGACATCGGCATCGGCATCGGCATCGGCCGACGACACGCTGAAGGACCCGCAGGACGACAACACGAAGGACCACGAGGATCTGCAGAAGCAGATCGACAAGGCGTCCAAGTCCGCCGAGGCCAACAACCCCGACAGGGACGCGGGCACGGTGCCCGACGTCGTCGGCATGAACCACGCCGAGGCCCTGCATCTGCTGCACCTCAGCGGCTTCATGGTCAACGAGGAGGACGCCAGCGGCGACCGCTGGATCCTCGACAACAGCAACTGGAAGGTATGCCGCCAGGAGCCCGGCCCCGGCTACCACCCAACCACATTGCGCGTGGCGATCTACTCCGTGAAGCTCGACGAATCCTGCTGACCGGCAACCCATCACAACTCTCTCATCCCAAGGGGGAATCATGAACAACCGTCCGAACACTCCTGCCCCCGCGCCGCGCCCGGCCGACGCCCGGCCGCTTTACAAGCGCAAGCGCGTGTGGGCCGGGGCCGTGCTGCTACTGGCCGTCGGTTCCGGCATCGGCGCCAGCGGCCAGGACGCCCCGGACAAGACGGTCGCCGTACCGACGGTGAGAGTCACCACCACGGCCACCCAGACCGTCACCGCCACGCCGCAGCCGTCCGTCACCGTCACCAAGACGGCCAAACCCAAGCCCGCGCCGACCGTCACCGTCACCGAGACCGAGCAGGCCTCCAGCAGCGACAGCTACTCCGGCTCCGACAGCAGCAGCGACGACAGCAGCAACGGCAGTACCCACACGGGCACCTGCTCCATCACGTCCAACGCCGGGAACTGCTACCGGGCCGGGCAGTACTGCCGCAACAGCGACCACGGCGCCTCGACCACCACCGCCTCCGGCACGCCCATCACCTGCCGCTACAGCTCCGGCGCCTGGCGCTGGAGCTACTGAAGGCAGGAGGTCAGCCATGCCCAAGCTCTACGACGGGCCCGGCTGGTGCTACGGCAGGCCGGGGACGGGCTGCTGGGGCAGGAATGCTCGGCACCATGTCATGCACCCGGAGTGAAGCGCCGCGAGGCCGGTCCTACCAGGCCAGGCTCACGGTAATGGACACATCCGCGCAGCCGCTCAACGTCCGCTCCAGTGCCTCCTGTTCGATGGCGTCGATGCTCAGGCCCAAACGGGTCTTGTCGGCCACCCAGTCAGTGACGTACTCGCACCGGTAGTTGGCTGCCAGCGGCAGCCAGGTCGAGGGATCCTGGCCCGCCTTGGACCGGTTCGAGGCAGCGGAACGCAGGACCAGGTCGAGCAGCTCCGCGATCAGTACGGGCCTCCCCCTCCCCCCCACGAGCCGTGGAGTGAGCAGCAGACCGCCACGTGCGAGGCCGCGTGGCGTGTCTGGCGCGACCTCGCCCGCGACGTCCAGGCCGCGATCACCGAGCACGCGAAGGATGAGGGTCGGCCGCGGAACGAGGTCGAGGCCAGCGCGAATCGACAGTGACGATGAGGCGGGGCGAACGGGCTGGTGTGGACTGGCGGCAATGAAAACGCCGTTCTCGTCCGTCGATGGGGGTCGAAGACGGCGCGGCGTTGCCGGTCCATGCCCTTCCATGCCGAATGGCCTTCACCCGCTGTGACTGCTCCCGCCTCCGGCCTCGTCTGTCGCGACGCGTCAGCAGATCGACCCGGAGCCGCGTCTTTGCGCGAGCATGTGCAACTCAGGCCACTGAGCGGGCATTTGATACTACTCTCAGCCCCTGGATCTGTGCTCGCTGGGCAGGAACGGGTGGAATGACGCCGGAGACGAAGAACAAGGTCATCGACCGTACTCTGACGGGCCTTGCCGTCGTCTTCGGCAGTGTGGCCTTCGCCCTGTCAGTCGTCGCCGGCCAGTCCGAGGGCATCAACTGGACGCTGCTCATCCCTGGAATCATCAGTACGGCGATCACGCTGGTCGTAGCCGCGGCCGAGAAGTCCCGGACCAACAAACTCCGCGCGGCTACCGAGCAGCTCGCACGGGACGCCGAAGCCCGCTACGAGTTGCTGGTCTCGGGCCTCGTCCCCAGCACGAAGCATGTGGCGACCATCGCCGGGCTGACCGTTGCCTCCGCCCCCGTCGACGCACAGCGCGGACGGCTCGATCAGTCGGTGGCCGTCTCGGCGGCCGGCGTGGCGCCAGCCTCCCGCGGCATGTTCTACCGGTACGACCCGGGCTCGGGAGTCTTCACTCTCGCCTCGGAGTGGCCCGGAGGGTCCCGGCAGCGGATCCGCCCATCCGACGCAGGGCATATCGCAATGAAACGAGCGGTCGACGATAATCTGGTCTTCAATGGCGGGACGCTGCCTTCGCCATTCAAGGTCAACGTCACCTCCGGGACAACGCCCGTCTCACCGGACGCCGTCGCGATCGTTCCGGTACGCGTGGGCCCGGCCCCGCTGGGGGTCCTGGCCGTCGACTCCGACCGCTCCTCGTGGTCCACTGGGGTGACGGAGTTCAGCGATCGCGACATCCGTCAGCTCCTGCTGCTGGCGGACCTTCTCACCGCCGGGTTGGCACCATGAGCGCTCCCGCACCCCGCCCCACGCCGCGACACCCGTGGACAGAGGCCGCCGTCGAGGCCCACCTGCGTGAACCCAGCAGCTTCTACACGGACCAGGCCAGCTCGCTCGCCCAGGTCAACGCAAGTATCGACGCGAGGATGGCAGAGATCTACCGATCACTGCCCGGCGAGCGGCTCAGCTTTTCGCTCTCCCTTGCCGGCACTCTCGCCGGGGCCGTGTGGCTGGCTGTCGCCGGAACCCTCTGGGCGATCGCCCCTGGCGTGATCACCGTCGGCATCGTCGTCGTCTGGGCCACCGCAGGCACCCGCCGCCAGCCCGCTCCCCCACCGTCTCCGCCGCCTGTGCGGCCCGAGTAACTCTGCAGGACGCCACGACGCTCCTGCCAGGCCTGTGGTTCTCTGTAGCGAGCGGCGTTCTATCGGCGGAAGCCTCGCCTGGGATCCCTGATGCTGTGGCTGCCTAACGGCGCGAACCAGGCGGTCGCCCTGAGGTCGCCCACGCCCATGGACGGGTTCGCCGGGTCCTCGGGATCCGCGATGCCGCTGAGTTTCGGGCGGAAGAGCATCAGGACGTCGTGGTCCTGGAATAGCAGATCCGAACAGCTGTCCTAGCTGTAGTCGTCGCCGTGTTCGGGGAGAGTGTGGTGAGCGTCCGTGTCAGGGCGGTCTCGCAGGTAGTTCGGGGGCATTCTCGATGGCCAGGTGCAGGGCCATCTCCTCCGCACTGCAGGTAGGTTCAGGCCATCCGCCCTGAGCCAGGTCTTCGCCAGGTCGTCGAAGGCGCGTGCCATGCGTCGCCGCCATCGGCGGCCGTCCAGGTGAGCGGGGCAGCCGGCCGAAGACTTGCCAGCCGGTGGAGTCGGTGTCGGGAAGGAACTGGTCCCCCAGTCGGAGCGCGTCGTCGTAGGCCTGGTCCGCGAGGAGGGTCAGGGCCGTGTGGAGCAGGTAGGCGGTGCGGGGGGGTGAGCTGCCAGCCGCACTCCTCATGATCCATGCGGCGTGTTCGGGTAGGTAGGTCCCGGATCGCCACTGGTGACGGCGTAGACGGCCTCGCGTGACTGTTTGCGCCCGGTCTCCTGGCGGCGGCGGTGCACCCGCCGCGCCTGCCTGCCGTAGGGGAAGGCCAGCCCGCCCGTGGACGCGGCGAGGGTGAGCGCTTTGAGCGAGCGGAATTCCCGTCGGCCGTGTCCGGGCTGTGAGGCGGTGTGGGCGATGGGCACCTCGTCCCACGGCAGGTTGGTCAGCTGCGCGAACGCGGTCGGCTGGTTGCCCTTGATGACCGTGAGGTCGTGGGTGTCCTTGTCCTGTACCAGCCAGCGGACCTGCTCCTTGACGCTGTGCATCCGCATCGAAGGTGATCACGGCCGTGGCCAGGTCCAGCAACTCAAGCAGCAGGCGGAACGCGACCGTCTCGTTCGTCTCGCACCGACTTCCCGCTGGGCGAGGGTGATCGCGGCAGGGGCATGGCTGACGGCCAACAGCAGGTGCCGGTGGCGCTGGACCAGGTGCGCGGAGCCGGCCAGCGACTTGCCATCCACCGCGATCGCCCGCCCGGGCGCGGCCGCGGCCTGCACGTCGCCGCGGTCGTGATCGGCCAGGTAGGCGCCCACGGCCGTGTCCAGGGCGTCGCCGTCGGCGGCGGCCAGGATCCGGGTGAGGGTGGGGTGAGAGGGGGCACGGTAGCGGCGTGGCGACGCACGCCCATCCGTGCCAGCAGGCCGACGGCGGCGCGCCAGCCCCACTCGGCGATCTCCTCGATGGTCCGCGCGCCGGAGACCACCGCGCACGAGCAGATCAGCAGCACGCTGACCAAAGGATATAAACAGCAGCGGCGCGAGCGTGGGTCAGGGACGCGCTCGCGATGGGCGCGCAGACGCCCGATGCCGCGCTCGTCGAGCGGACCCAGTTCGGTCAGGACAGCAAGGATGGGCGAAGATGAGCGGGCAGGCACGGGACCTCTTCGTGATCAGCTGGCTTCGACACCAACATGATCACTGGCTCCGTGCCTGTTCTGCTGCGGCGTCAACTCCCGCCGTGCAGCGGCGATGGAACGGGCGTCCTAACGTTGGCCGTTCGCCCCCGATTAGGTCTTGCTCCGCGCCCCGCCGGCGCCGACCTGGCGGCCGTCCAGACCGGCGCCGGCGGGGCGACGTCATGCACGGACGCCGAGCGGCGGGTGCTCGAGCACGCGGGGCTTGTACTCGACCAGCTGGATGCGGCCGTCGAAGGTGCGGTGCTCGATCATCTCGAGGGCAACGTCCGGATAGCCGTCGTAGATGCGTTCTTCGCCAGTGGCCCCGGTGATCACCGGGAACATCACGACCCGGAAGCGGTCGACGAGTCCGGCTCGTAGCAGGGACCGGGACAGGCTGAGGCTGCCGATCGTGCTGAGGAGCCCCGAGCCACTCGACTTCATGGCGCGGACCGCCTCGACGGCGTCGTCGCGGACGAGCGTGGAGTTGGCCCACGTCAGTGGCTCCTCGAGTGAGGAGGAGAACACCACCTTGGACGCTTGCGTGAGCTCGTCGACGGACGCCTCTTCTTCGGGCCTGAACTCGTCTTGGTCATTGGGGACCTCGCCTGCGGCGAAGCCCGACATCAGGCGGTAGGTGTTCGCTCCCATCAGGTAGGTGGCTTCGGGCTGCTCGCCGAGCCATGCGAGGTACTCCGGGCCCTCGAGGCCCCAGAACCCGGGCCATCCCTCCCCCGATGCATAGCCGTCGAGGGAGGTGATGAAGTCGACGAGAAGCTCCGACATGGCGGTGTCCTTTCCTGGGGTGACACGAGCTTGGACCGGACGGGAGCCACAAACTCATCGGCCGCGCTGTGGAGCAAATCGACGGCGAACTGATCGCGCTGGTCTTCGCCAGCGACGGCGAGGCCATCTGTTCTCGATCGGAGCCAGCGGACAAGTGGCGGTGCCCCACCAGTCACGGCGTATCAGCAGCCGTCTTTCCTCCGACTCAGCCGCGACTGTCAGAGGTGCGCTATACGGTCCTGCTATGGCAGCCAGAATCGATCTGACCCTTGATTGCGCAGACGCGAAGCTCCTCGCCGAGTTTTGGAAGACGGCCCTGGGGTATGTGGACGAGCCGCCGCCCGCTCCCTTCAGAACGCGCGAGGAGTGGCTCGCACAGTTCGACCTTCCGGAGGACGATTTCGCGGACGACGGCGCGTGGCTCTGCGATCCTGACGGCGCCGGCCCCCGGCTCTGCATCCTCAAGGTCCCCGAGCCGAAGACCGCGAAGAACCGACTACATATCGACATCCGGGTGCCGGGACACGGCAGCCCCGGTGAGAAGTGGGCGCGGATCAGGGCGGAGTCCGAGCGGCTGGCGAAGGCGGGCGCAGTCGTCCTGGAGGAGTTCGAGGGGCACCATATGGTGATGGCCGACCCGGAGGGCAATGAGTTCTGCGTTGGTGCGGCCCCAGCATGAAGGTGAACGGGGGCGGGATCGCCCCGTCGCCGACCGGCACGATTCGCTCATCGCCCAGTAGCCGACTCTGGTCGAACAATCCGCAAGAACGCCTGAACAACGAGATCCGCCGCCGCACCGACGTGGTGGGCATCTTCCCCGACCGCACCGCCCTGATCCGCCGGGTCGGCGCGGTGCTGGCCGAGCAGAACGACGAGTGGACCGAAGCCCGCCGCTACATAAGGCTGGAACTGCCGGCCAAGGCCCGGCTCCACCCGATCGAATCGAGACCGACGAGACCGTCCTGCCCACCGAACTCACCGCACAGCCTCAAAAAATGGCCGCGGAGGGGCGGAACGACGGTGCTGCCGTCCGCGCGTTGCACGGCGACGTTGCGGGGTCCGGCGGCCGGGCGGCGGCCGGACCAGGTGAGGTGCAGCCAAGCCGGCGATGATGTCCGGGGCGCGGCGTGCGGTTGGCTCCGGCGAGTTGCTCCCAGTACCTGGTGGATCCGCACAGCGCGGCGATCGCCTGGCGGCAGGGTTGTTGGCGGTCTGATGCATGGGCGTGTTCTGCCTTCCGGGGGCGAGTGGCAAATCCAGGACGACCGGCGTCGGCCGTCCCGGAGGAGGACCAGGTCCTCCTTGCTGCCGGCGTGGCGCGCGGTGGCCCAGGCTGCGGCGGCTTCCTCTCGGTTGGGGGTCGGGTTGAGGCGCCGGCCCTCCGCTTCGAGATTCTGCTTTCAGTCGGTTGAGCGTCGCGGATTCTCACGCGGCCTCGAGGCTGGCCATGAGCCGGTCGCGGTTGCGCACGGCTCAGTTGGCGAGTTCACAGCTGAGGTTTCGAGTTGAGCGCTTCGGCCGCCGGGGCGATGGGCCTGGCTCGTGTCCCGTCCGATGGCGCAGGTGGACCCGGCTGGACCGACAGCATCACGGTCCGGAACTCCGTCGAATGGCAGGGTTGCCCGAACGTACGATGACGCCCATGCGCCCGCTCTGGTTCGAGTTCGACGAACACGACAAGACGCCGGAAAACTGCGACCCGTCCCAGCGCGAGTTCCTGCGCCTGGTTCGAGAGGGCGCCCAGGAATGGCCGTGCCGGGCCAGCGACACCTACGTACTGTTCTTCCCCCGCGACGAACTCGATGAGGGCGGCAACACCGCGGAGCACGATGAGATGCGCCTGGTGGTGGACCTCAGCCACCACCGCGTACGCTTCCTTGCGCTCGGTGCCTCCCTGGAGGAGGACACCGTACGGTGCAGTGAACTGCACATCTGCAACTTCGCGTTGACGCAGGAGCGCCCGGACGTCGTGCCGCGCGAGCGGAGCGGACCCGTCGAGGACCTGGCAGCCTTCGCCACCGACTGGCTCGGCGAGATCCTGCGCCGACCGGCGCTGCGGTACGACGGCCGCCGATACTGACCCCATGCCGCTCACTCTCGGTTGGGAAAGTCTCCCCCACCCGCCATCTGGAACCTGCGACCTTGACTAGGGTGGCCAAGGATGCCGACGTGGTGGAGTGACAGCGGTAGTAAGCGAGTTCACCGGCTGCGGTCGCGGCTGCTCAGCAGCTGGAGGTGGTCCGGGGCCGGCTCGGGGTCGGCTCGGCGAGGTCGATGACGGCCCAGTCGTAGAACCGCTGTCCCTTCGCGCCGCGCCCGGCCGAGAGCTTCTGCCAGGCCTGCTTGGGCACCTTCGCCGTCAGGGCATCGGAGCGGAACTTGCCGGCGCCGGTGGGAACTTCGGCCGCGCAGGCCACCGCGAGGACGTAGCCGATGCCGCGTTCCTCCAGAGCCGTACGGAGTCTTGGGTGACCGCCGTAGACCTTGTCCCCGGTGACCCAGCCGACGTGATGTCCGGCGTCCCGGAACCGTTCGGTCGTCCCACGGGCCAGATCCGGCTTGGTCGCGAAGACGGTGTCCTGACCGAGGCGCGGCATCGTCATACAGATGCTCGACGACGTACTCGCGCACGTCATCACGGACCGAACCAGCTGCGATCACCCGATCGAGACGCCCGTTCGACGCGCACCTCTCAAGATCGGAAGCAACAGCTTCTCAGCCGAACACCAGGCCGAGCACGACGCCCACGGCGATGAGTGCCAGGCCAGTGCCCCAGAAGAAGCGCAAGTAGAGGCCGTCCTCTGTGGGGTCGATGTCCGCGAGTGTGCCCGTGCGGGCTCGGGACGGCTTGTGGCGGTCGTACATCACGGGTACGACCGTGCCCACGGGCCCGCGGGACGGGACGCCCGTCTCCATGAACCGGGCCACGGCCTCACCGTCGGGGAGGCGTATGACGTAGGTGATGCGCGGCCCGCCACGGATGCCTTCCTCCAGCACGGATTCCGCTTCGCCCTCGATGCCATGTCGCTGCAGTCGGCGCAGCTTCCACTGGGGATACAGATTTCCCGTCGTCCCCCACAGCAGAACGCCGCCCAGGGCGGCCAGCACGACGCCGGCATTGCTCAAGAAGGCGTTCATCGCCCCCACAACCCTATTCCGCCAAGATCGCACACACTTACCCGAGACCGTGCACTCGTCCACCTCTAAAGGCGTGACCTTAGCGGGTCACCGCTCAAGATCGAAAAACCAACAGCTTCCGAGGAGTGCCGGCGCAAGTCGTTGCCGTCAGGCGTGATCGGGTAAGGGGACTTGGCTCCGCCCAGAGCGCGCGGCATGCTGATCCCGGCATGCGGGCCTGACCTGCGGGCCCGGCAGCGGAGCGGGGGAATCGCGTTGATCGTCTGGGTGAACGGTGCCTTCGGCAGTGGGAAGACCACGCTGGTGGATGAACTGCGGCCGCGCTGGCCCGAGGCCCTGGTCTACGACCCGGAGATGGTCGGATTCGTGCTGCGGAAGATCGTGGAGGTGCCGACCGGTAACTTTCAGGACCTTAGGTTGTGGCGGCGCCAGGTTGGTGATCTGGCGGTGGGTCTGGTGGAGGAGTACGGCCGCCCGGTCCTGGTCCCCATGACCTTGATCAACCCCGCCTACGTCAGTGAGATCTTCGGCGCGCTGAAGGGCGCGGATATCGACGTCCACCATTTCTTCCTCAAGGCGTCCCGAGAGGTTCTGGAGACGCGGATCGACGGCCGGAGCTTCACCCCGGACAGGCCGGATCAGGACGAACGGGTTCGGCGCTGGTGCAAGGACCAAATCGATTCGTGCATGGCCGCGGCCGGCACGCTGCCCAGCGACACGACCTTCCTGGACGCCGGACTGACTCCGCGGGAGTTGGCCGACCAAGTCCTGGCCCGAGTGCACTCCGGCGGGTCCTCCGCCGCTGCAGAACTCGGCTCGACGGCGCTCCATCTTCGGTGAGAATGCCCAACCTTCACTGCGGCAGGTCAACCTCGCTGTCCTGTGGCAGCGAAACTTGAGCGTGTGCCATCGATTACTGATGCCGTGGAGCGAGCGGTTGGGCGGGGCCGGCCGGCGGTTCTGCGATGCCGATGATGCTCCCGTCCATGGCCCGGACGCGAGCCACCCATTTCAGTGCTGTGAGGTCGTCGGCGAGTCTCTGAGCGTCGCGGAACACCTTCACGATCCGGTACCGGGTGCCGTCGTCGAGTTGGCGCAGGACCGTGGGAACGGGCTCGTCCACGACGCCCTTCTCGCTCGCAGCAGCGGCTGGGCCATCGTCGATGAAGATCGCTTTGCCGCCTGGCGCGAGCAGGGCAGCGACGGCATTCCAGAAGTCGGACCACCGCCTCGGCGGAACATGGGAGAGCCAGAAGGCGAAGAACACCGTGTCGTAGCGCCGCGACGGCTGCCATTCGAACAGATCAGCCTGACGGAACTGGACATGGGGGAAGGGAGTGCGCGTACGGGCGATGGCCAGCACCTCGGCTGCCGCGTCGACACCTGTCACCGATCGGGCCCGGGCGGCAAGCTTCCGGGTCCACTGGCCTGTCCCGCAGGCCAGCTCCAGCACATCCCCGCTGACTGGAAGTTCGTCGACCACGGTCAGCAACCGCTGCAGCTCCTCCAGCTCCGCATAGGGCCGGTCGTACTCGGCCGACGCCGCGCGGTAGTAGGCCATCTGCTCCGCCAGGAGGGCATCGTCATCACCATGCATGCTCAGAAGGATCAGGTCTGCCCCTGAGGCAAGGTCAACCCCTGCCTTCGGCCACTCCTCACCCAAGTTTGAGCGGTCGATGTGACGGCGCCTTCGCTCTGGGCGCGTCTGAAGCCCGATTGGTCCCGGGGCCCGGCTGAAGCCGCTCACGTTCGGTGGAGGCGAGAGGCTGCCGCTAGGCCTGACGGTGCATCACGCTCAAAGCACTGCCCCGGCCGTCAAGAACGTCACCGTGCCCAGCGGCACCGTGTTCGTCGTAGAGGCGGTCCCAGATCTGTTTGGGTAGAAGACCAGCGTCGATCATGCGACGGACGCGCCTCGCATGCGACGGACGCGTGCGGATCAGGTGGCCGACCAAACGCCGCTTCGGCCGGTACGGCCCGTCGTTCGGATCAGGATCAGGCGCCGCGGAAGTTCCGCCGATGAGTTTCCGGCGGTTGCGCGGTCTACCCGTCGACGAAGGGAGCGCACCATGCGCAAGATCATCGTTTGCACGTTCCTGACGCTGGACGGCGTCATGCAGGCGCCGGGCGGGCCGGACGAGGACGCCGAGAGCGGCTTCGAGCACGGCGGCTGGCAGAAACCGGTGGACGACGACGAGGTCGGCGCGGCCATCGCCGGCTGGTACGAGAGCTCCGACGCGATGCTGCTCGGCCGCAAGACGTACGACATCTTCGCGTCGTATTGGCCGACCGCCGATCCCGGCAACCCGTTCACCGAGCGGATGAACAGCATGCACAAGTACGTGGCGTCGCGGACCCTGACATCCGTCGAGTGGCAGAACTCCACGCTGCTGGAGGGCGACGTCGTCGACGCCGTACGCAAGCTGAAAGCCTCCGACGGCGGCAACATCAACGTCGTGGGCAGCGGCGACCTCGCCCAGACCCTCATGCAGCACGGCCTCGTCGACGAGTACCGGCTGACCATCCATCCGGTGATCATCGGCACCGGCAAGCGGCTGTTCGCCGACGGAGCGATCCCCACCGCGCTGGAGCCGGTCAGCGTCTCCACGACGAAGGGCGGCACCGTCGTCGGCGTCTACCGGCCGAACGGTAAGCCCAGCTACGACAGCTACTGAGCGGCTTCGTTCGGATCACCGGGCAGACCGCGGGAAGACATGCGTCAACACGGTCTGCCGGGCGAAGCATCATGTGGCGCACACGGTGGCGCGGAGGCCTCCGCGAGGGGTCACTGGAGCAGTTCGATGTGCGGATGGTCCGGGGATATCGGGCAGACGTGGAGTTGCAGGTTGTTGCCGCCTGTGATGTCGATCTTGGTGAAGTTGCTGTCCGGTTCCCCCACGGGACGCGGGGGCTGGGGCATCGGTTCCTCCACGGGGATCCAGGTCCCGCCGCCGCCGTCCCATTCCCAGGAGGCGATGGTGAGGAGCGGGACCTGCTCGGTGCCGCACTCGGGGCAGGGGCGGGGCTTGGGGTCGGTGGGGCTCCAGCGGGTCCAGCCGCCGGTCTTCCAGCCGGGGGCGGTGGAGAGGTTGTTCAGGTAGAGCTCGCCCGGGTCGTCCGCGTACGTGTTGTACCGCGCGGGGTCGATCGTCTCCCAGCGGCTCATGTCGTCCAGCTGGTCCCGAAGTTCCTTGCTCATTCCGAGGGGTTGGGGTACTCGGTGACCTGCTCCGGTGAGAACAGGCACGGCTCCGGGAGGTAGCAGTCCCGCTGGACGATGGGCGGCTCGGGCGGTACGTCGAGGCCGTCGGTGACGGTGGCCGAGGAGCGCCAGAAGAGGGCTGTCCGGGGGTGGGCCATCTCGTGGTCGAAGGGGCACCACAGGACCTGGAGGAGGTCCGCGTCGGGCGGGCGCGGGAAGGAAACATCGCGAGCGTACAGCTGGGCGACCGGAAGGAAGGGGATCGGACCGTCGAACCACGGGCGGCCCACCTTGATCCGCTCCCATGTCGCCAGCTCCTCGGCGGTCCACTCGGGCGCCTGAGGATCATGGCGCAGCCGCTCGGCCGCCGCGGTGCGGTCGCGGCGGAGGAGCCGGATGTCGTTCGGGGAGAGGATCTTTAGCGACGCGTGCCGGTCGTGCGGCTCGTCGCAGTACGGCCACGGCTCGTCGGCGGGCCACAGGAGCGGCCCGCCGACGGAGCTGTCGTGCACGGTCGGCGACCCGGGGCGCGGGTGCAGCCGGGTCGCCGTGCGCGCCAGCGGAGCCAGCTCAGGGAAGAGGGCCGTCACATCGACTGGCCGCGGCGGGGTGGTGAATATGGCGTTCATAACGGTGATGCTGCCAGCAGCGTCTGACAATGGGTGTCACGATCCACGTCAGCTGACACCACACAGCTTGCCTGAGTCAGCAGGCGGACCGGAAGAACCGGACCGCCTCATTGGCGTGCGACGAGTTCGGCCCGCTCGGCATCAAACCCACCGCCGGGTCGTGCTGGGCCGTACAGGGGCGGCCCGAGCAACATCCCGCGACCTGTCACCGCGCTCACGGGGTGCGCTACTTTCACGGTTGCTACTCGGCCGGCGACGACACGCTCCGGGGCGTCAACCGGCGCAACGCGAACGTCCGGCACCCCGACGTGCCGGCCGGCCGCCCCACGCCGCGAACGCGCCCGTATCCGCAGCGACAAGGGCATCCGCCGGGACGGCCGAAGTCAGGCAGCCGCTGCCTGAAACTGCCCGCACTCCCCGACCGCCACGCACTACGGTGGGATACATGTCCGAGCCCTCCGTGCGGGATTTCTACGACGATCTGGCCCGCGACTACCACCTGATGTTCCGGGACTGGGACGCAAGCATGGCCTACCAGGCCGAGGTACTGGGCGGGCTCGTCCGCCAGTCTCTCGGCTCGGGACCACACACCGTCCTGGACTGCTCGTGCGGGATCGGCACCCAAGCCATCGGACTGGCCCTGGCCGGACACCAGGTCGTCGGCAGTGACCTGAGCCCGGTCGCCGCCGCGCGCGCCGCCGCCGAGGCGGCGGCCCGGGGCGGCCGGCTTCCAGCCGCTGCGGCTGACATGCGCCAACTGCCTTTCAGACAGACGTCATTCGACGTCGTCCTGTGCGCGGACAATTCGCTCGCGCACCTACTCTCCGGGCGAGATCTCCGGGCGGCACTCCTCGGCATGAGACGGGTGCTCCGAGACGACGGACTGTTGATGATCACTGTCCGGGCCTACGCCGAGACGCGCCGGACCAGACCCACGGCGACACCTCCCCAGGTCTCGGAGACACGCGACGGCCAAGTGATCACCTTCCAGCTGTGGCACTGGCATGAAGACGGCGAGCGCTACGACCTGGAGCACTTCCAGCTCATCCCCGCGGAGAACACCTGGCATGTCCGAGTCCGCCGGAGCACCTGCTGGGCGCTGACACCCGCGCAGCTGACTGAGTTCGTGACCGAAGCCGGCTTCACCGACATCACCTGGCACAGTCCTGCCTCCAGCAGGTACTACCAGCCCGTGCTCACCGCACAGCGCGCTCCTTCAGCGCAGTAGCCCGGCCATCGCTTCCACCCTGCCTGGCTCTCCGTTCAGCCCTGGCAAACCGGTCTGTAGGCGCCTCCCGCGACCTCGTGGGGGAGTATCCCTTCGCAGCGGTGTCGTCATCACGGGTCTGAGTAGCTTTCCCCGGCGCCGCTGGTCAGCTCTCATCGCTGGCGGGAGAGACCTTCAACCGATCAGTCATGTCCTGGTTCGGTTGGAGATCGAGAGGCTCCTGCTCAGAGGGAGGTTCTCACCCTTCAGCTGGACGAGGCTGAAGGGGTTGCTGTGGGCTTCCTCTCCAGCATCGATCCGCTCGTGTTCCTTGTTGCCGTTGGCATCGCTCCGGTGAGCCGTCTGATCAGCCTCGTGATCACGCTGCGTGGTACGGCTCCGGGCGAACGGCCAGCGATCATTCGTGCTGCCGCGTCACCGATCTGGAAGGTGATCTGGTCGTCGGGGAGGACGAGCAGGAGTGGCATGACCTGGGCCAGGTCACCGTCGACGGGCCACAGCGCGGCGATGGCGGCGGGCCGTACGTGCGCGTCGGTGGCGGTGGTCAGCGACCGCCCGCTCGGAGGACGATTGAAGCGCAGCCACAACGACTCGCTCGCGCGTGTCCGGTTCCCAGCGCGACATGTTCGCACTGATAGCGTGATGTTCGGGGCTGAGAAGATGCTGTCGCCTCGTCGGGGATGTTCCAGCGGCGGGCGGCGCTCGAACGGCCCGGACCCCCAGTTCCTGCGACGCAGCGTCGCGGCAGTCATCTGGAGCCTTCCATGCGCGTGTTCGTCACTGGCGCCAGCGGCAGCATCGGCTCAGTTGTCGTTCCCGAACTCATCGCCGCCGGTCACGAGGTCCTCGGCCTCGTCCGCTCCGATGCCGCGGCTACCGCCGTCGCCGCCGCCGGCGGGACACCGCTCCGCGGCACCCTCACCGACCTCGACAGCCTCCGTACCGGCGCCGCGCAGGCCGACGGTGTCATCAACCTGGCCTTCAGCAACGACTGGAGCAACTTGCAGCAGGGCATCGACGAGGAAGCACGCGCCGTGCAGACCCTCGCGGCCGCACTCGCAGGCAGCGACAAGCCGTTCGTGCATGCCGGCCTCACGCCGATGATGCCAGGCCATACCTCCACCGAGGAGGACCCCAACACCACCGACGGTCCGGTCGGTGGCCGCGGCCGCACCTCCGATGTGGTGCTCGACCTGGCCGCCCAGGGCGTCCGGTCCTCCGTCGTGCGGCTGCCGCGCTCCGTACACCAGCGCGGACTGCAATACGGCTTCTGCTCAGTGCTCATCGCCGCCGCGCGGGAAACAGGCGTGTCAGCATACGTCGGCGACGGCACGCAGCGATGGCCGGCGGTCAACCGGCTCGATGCGGCCACGCTGTTCCGCATCGCACTTGAGGACGCTGAGCCGGGCACGGTCCTGCACGCGGTAGCCGACGAGGGCGACACCATGAAGTCGCTGGCCGAGGCCATCGGCGGCGTTCTCGCGATGCCGGTCGAGTCGGTGCCGGCTGAGCGCTTCGGCGTCATCGGTCGCGTGTTCGCCCTTGACATGCCATCGTCCAGTGCACTGACCCGGGAACGGTTCGGCTGGGAGCCCACCCACCCGAGCCTGATCGACGACCTCGCCGCCGGCGACTATCCCGCCTAGGGCGGCCTCCGCCCGCGATACGTGTCCAATGTCAGCCGTACGCGGATCGGTGATCCCATTGTCAGCGGCTGATGGCAGCATCGCCACTATGAACGTCATCCGTACCACCCCGCCGCGTCCGGTCGACGTCACCGCGGCCTTCCCCCAACTGGCTTCGCTGGCACGCACAGCGACCCGGTTGCACCCTCGCCCCGGCGCTCCGTCACCGCGCGACAGTTCGGTCGGCGGGCCGCTCCTGTGGCCCGCCGACGAGCCGTGGCCCCACTGCGACGGCCCTCATGAAGTGAACGGACTGAAACCGGCGATGTCCCCGGCGGATGTGCGGCTGGAACGACGGATCCGTGCCGCCGCGCGAGGCAGGAGCCTGACCCCCCAGGAGCGAGAGGCCCTCGACCGAATCCGTCCCCGGCGGAAGCTTCCGCCACAACCGTCGGTCGCCCAGCGGTATGAGGGATCCATAGCGATGGTGCCGGTCGCCCAGCTGTACGCGCGGGATGTTCCCGATCTGCACACGCCGGCCGGGGCGGACCTGCTGCAGGTTCTGTGGTGCCCCTTCGATCACCCGATCATGCCCCGGACCGCGCTGTTCTGGCGGTCGGCAGCCACGGTGACCGACATCCTCACCACGCCCCCGGAACCGCCCGCGGTGAAGTCCGACAGCTATCTGCCCGAGCCGTGCCTGCTCGACCCGGAGCAGATCACCGAGTGCCCCGACCCCATGGAGTTGAGCGAAGGGGTGCGAAAGCAGCTCGGGGATTGGAGCGCCCGGCAGGCGGTCGACGCGGGTGCGGGCAGCTCCAGTGCGAACTGTCCGGAGGAGTTCTACCGCAACAACCTGTCCGTCGCACCCGGCTGGAAAGTCGGCGGCTGGGCTCCCTGGGGCCCCACCGACCCCGACCCCCGGTTCTGCCCCGCCTGCGACACCAAGATGGACCCGCTGCTGACCATCGCCAGCTTCGAGTGGGACGCCGGCAACCGCAGTTGGATCCCCGACGAAGGTCAAGCCCGCGACAGGGTGTCCTCCGCGCATACTCGCCCGGAGGGTCAGGCGGTCATCGATTTCTTCCGAGCCAAGGGCATTGAGGTGCACGCCCGTGGTCGTGTCCCCCGCGAAACCCGCGCCACGCCGCCCGTCACCGACCCGGTCCCGAGACAGCCGACCGCGGTCCACATCGGCAGCGGCTACAAACAGCAGCTCTACGTCTGCCCGGCTTCGCCGGAGCACCCCCACACCGAACTGATGCAGTAGCCGGTCAGACGGCCGTCCGGCCCGGGCTCGCGCGTCTCCGGCGGCACGGCGTGCCTGCCGTGCCGCGTCGACTGCCCCCCGCGACTCACCGGCGTGCGCGGTCCAGGTCGTTACGCATGCGGCACCGTAATCGGTCGGCCCCCGTCCGGCCCTCACTCCCTACGGGCGTACACGAATGACTGTCTTCCCCTTGCGTCGCTCGGTCGAGTTGAAGGTTGCGACCGCGTTGTCCAGGGACTCGATGGCGCCGATGTTCGTACGCAGCCGCCCGTCCCGCACTCGCTGCACGATTTCACCCAACTGGGCGCGATCGGCCTCGACGACGAAATCGATCGCCAGGCCATCAGCGGGGCGGGCCTCGACCGGGCCCACGACCGACACCAGGGTCCCGCCCGCCTTGATCAGAGCCGCGGAGCTCCTCTGGATGTCGCCGCCGACGACGTCGAAGACCAGGTCGACACTGCCGACGTCTGCCAAGGCATCGTTCTCGAGGTCGACGAACTCATGTGCGCCGAAGTCGAGCGCCTTCTCACGGTCGGCGGCGCGTCCGGTGCCGATGACGTAGGCGCCGGCCTCGCGTGCCAGTTGGCTCACCATCGTCCCGACCGCTCCGGCCGCGCCATGGGAGAGGACGGTCTGGCCGGCCTGAAGGCGGCCGTGCTGGAACAGCCCCTGCCACGCGGTCAGGCCTGAGATGGGCAGGGACGCGCCTACCGTGAAGTCGACGTCGCCGGGCAGCGGTGCGAGGTTGCGTGCTTCGATCGCCACGTACTCCGCGAGGGTGCCGTCGCGGTGCCAGTCGGCGAGGCCGAACACCCGCTGCCCGACCGACAGCCCCGTCGTGCCGTAGCCGAGGGCGGTGACCACTCCCGCCAGCTCGTGGCCGGGGATCGACGGTGTCTTGTCACGGCCGGCGCGATCGGTCCAGGTCGACGGCCACTCCATCTCTGTCGGGACGAAGCCCGATGCGTGGATCTGAACGATGACGTCGTTGATCGCCGCGGACGGCTCAGGCCGCTCCGTCAGCGTCATCCCGGCCGTTCCCGCGGCCTGGTCGGTTACCACAATGGCTTTCATCGAGATGTCCCTTCCTGGTATGTGCGTGGCGGTTCGGGTACTTGCGCCGGCCGGTGGCCGAGCGCCAGTGCCGTGTCGCGCGCTGTGTCTTGGAGCCTCTCGCCGCTGACGGGCATGACGAAGGTCAGGCGCGGCGGCCGTAGGTGCGCGGATCCACGGGCTGCTCGGACTTGGGAAGCCCGCCGACGACGAGACGGTAGGACTCGATCACGAGCTCCTTCACGAGCTTCTCGTCGATGGTGCCCCCGCCTTCCGCCGTGATCCAGTGCTTCTTGTTCATGTGGTAGCCGGGGGTGATGTCTGTGTACTGCTCACGCAGGGCCGCGGCGTCGTCCGGATCAGCTTTCAGGATCACGACGGGACGCCCCGGCATGTCGGTCATGAGCATGAAAACCTTGCCGCGCACCTTGTAGACCTCCCAGTCGGGGTCGAAACGATGCTCCAGGTCGGTACCGGGCAGTCCCACAGTGCAGTCGGCGGCGACCTTCTGCAGCTCCTGTCCGTCCAAGGTGATCAACTCCTCTGTCGGTCCGAGTGCCCTGACATCTGTTTTCCGGGTGGGTGTTCAGATGGAAGGGGTGTTCAGATGAAAGGGGTGTTCAGATGAAGGTGAAGAGCTGGTCGGTGTCGAATCGCGAGATCGGGGTGGTGTACACCCTCTTCGGGTCGGGGTAGCCGAGGGTCAGCAGCACCGTCGTGCTGTGTCCGGTCTCGCGGATCTTGAACGCCTTGTCGACACTGGTCGGATCGAACCCCTCGAGCGGCGTGGCCTCGACGCCGAGCTCGGCGGCCGCCATCATGGTCAGGCCCACCGCCATGTAGGTCTGCTTCTCCATCCAGTGGTTCAGGTCCTTGTAGCCGTAGGTGCGCAGGTTGAGGAAGTCCCGGGTCATGGATTCCCAGAGCTCCTGCTTGGACGGGTCGGGGAACCGGCCGTCGGCCCTCTCCTTTGCGAACACCGCATCGAGGTGGGTGTCGGGCAGATCCGCCCTGGTGGTGAGGATGATGGTGTGCGACGCGTTCAGGACCTTCTCGGCGTTGTCCCGGAATCGTTCGCCCAGGTTGTCGGCGAGCCGCTCCTTGCCTTCGGGCGTGGCGAGGACGTAGAAGTGGTTGGGCTGTACGTTCACCGATGTCGGTGTGGAGCGCAGGAACCTCAGCAGCTGCTGGAGGGTTTCCTCCGGAATGGTCTTGCCGGGGTCGAAATACCTGGTGAGGTGCTTGCTCATGAGCTTGTCGAGGTTCATGGGAATCTGCCTTCTTCTTGCGTTGATCGGGTGAGGAACCGTGGTGCGCAGGGTTCGTATCAGTTCGTGCCGCGGGCGAGCAGGTCGTTGATGCGCTCGAAGCCGATTCCTGTCGTCGCGGTGGTGAGGTCACCCTCGACGAGAGCCTTGGTGGCCTGCTGGAGTGCCTCCATGGCGTGGGTGTAGAGCGCTGGACCCACGCTGATGCGCTTGACCCCGGCCTTCCGCAGTTCAGCGACGGTCAGCACCTTGTCCGCCGGCGAGATGAGGACGTTGACCGGTGTGGGCGCGACGGCGGTGACGATCGCGACGAGTGCGTCGAGGTCGGGTGGGTAAGGGGCGTAGACCACATCCGCGCCGGCCTCGGCGAAGGCCGTCAGACGCCGGATGGTGTCGTCGAGATCGGGCCGCCCCTGGATGAAGTTGTCGGTGCGGCCGGTGACGACGATGCGTCCCTTGGCCGCGCCGACGGCGCTGCGTATGCGGTCGACCGCCTCGTCGAAGTCGCGGATCGGTTGATCGGGGTTGCCCGAGGTGTCTTCGATCCCGATACCGGCCAGGCCGGACGCCACGGCGGCCTCCACGGTCGCCGCGACGTCTTCGGGCGTGGTGCCGTAGCCGTCCTCGAAGTCTCCGTTGACGGGCAGCCCGGTGAGCCGGGCGAGCAGCCGCGCATGCTCGAGGTGCTCGTCGCGGGTGATGTTGTGACGCCCGTCGGACCGGCCGAGCGTGGCGGCGAGGGCCGCTGACGACGTTGCGATCGCCTCGAAGCCGGCATCGGCCAGCATGAGCGCCGAGAGGCCGTCCCATGCGTTGGGCATGACGAGGCCACCGTCGCGGGTGTGCAGTGCCATGAACGTCTCATAGAGTTCGGAGCCCGGCATAGCGAACCTTTCCCGAGTGATCGTTCTGGAGCGGTGAGGGGTTTACCGGCTGTGTACGCGGCGGCGACGGGCGTCCCGGCGATCAGCCGGGCGTACCGGCCGCGGTGACGGCGGGGATGTCGATGTCGGTCTGGTTGACGTTGTTGATGAAGTTGGTCAGCAGGACCTGCACCGCCACCGTGACGATGGCCAGGATCTGCGGGTCGGTGTACCCGGCGCCTCGCACAGCCGCGAGGTCGGCGTCGCTCACCCGACCCCGGCTCTCCACCACCTGCTGAGCGAAACGAGCGACCGCGGCGCGCTTGGGATCGATCGAGCTCCCGGCCCGGGCCAAGTCGATGTCGTCGCTCGACATGCCACCGAGTTCGGACGATACGTAGGTGTGGATCGCCAGGCAGTAGTCGCAACCGTTGGCCTGCGACACGGCGAGCGCGATGGTGTGCCGCGTCTTGGCGTCCAGAACCCGGCTCAAGGTGCCCTGCAGTGTCATGACGACGTCGAGGACGGTCGGGTTCGACGCGAGAGTCGCGAACATGTTCGGGACGAAGCCGAACTGTGCGCCGACGTTGTCGAGGACGCCCTTCGCCCCGTCGGGGACGTCGTCGAAAGAGGGAACGTTCAGTCGTGACATGGCGAATCAACCTCCGGTGAATGTCTGAGGGGTCAGCGTCGAGCCCAGGTCGGTTCTTACTGCCTCAGAGGTCCAGGTCCAGGTCCCTGTGGTGTCCGCGAACCCCTGTCGGCATTTTCTGGGCTAGCCAGCCCACTTTTAGAGTGAACACTGCCCCAGACTGGGCTGTCAAGCCCAATGTCGGTATCGTGTGAAGCATGAAGCCCACGAAGGGAGCTCGGGAGCCTCGCAAGCTCACCGACAAGGGACAGGCCACGCGGGCCCGAATCCTGGAGCACGCCGCGGAGCTCATCTACACCAACGGCGTCCACGCCACGAACAACGAGCAGGTCCGTCGCGCCGCCGGCGTCAGCGGATCACAGCTCAACCACTACTTCCCGACCAAGGAGAGTCTCGTCCTGGCGGTGATCGCATGGCAGGCGGAGCGCGTGCTGGCGCTCCATCGCAGTGAGCAGTTCTCCGGCTTCGACACCCTCGACACGTTCCGGAAGTGGGCGGCGTTCTACGTCGGTTACGAACGCGCGTACCAGGAAGGCTGCAGCCTCGGCTCCCTCGCGAGCGAGATCATCAAGACCGACCTCGACGTTCATGATGAACTCGCGAGCTCGTTCGACCAGTGGAGAGGCATCTTCCGCGACGGAATCCAGCGCATGCAGCGACTCGGCCGCATGAGCACCGAAGCGGATCCCACGCAGTTGGCCAACCTGCTCCTTGCCGCCTTCCAGGGCGGCATGCTCCTCGCCCAGGTCGCCCGGGACATCTCTCCGCTGAAGGATGCGTTGCAAACGGCCATCGACCACGTGGAGACCTTCGCGACCACGAGGCCGGACGGTCCCACGAATGATCTTCGGCTGTCGGAGGCGTGATCGGCTGGTGGTCCGGTCGCTCGCTTCTCGCGGTCAGGCTCGGCGGGCGTAGGACGTGAGCCGATCGGCGAGCGCGCTGACGAGGTCGCGGAGCTCATCGGGGCGCTCGATGACGAACGGCCGGTCGAGTGCGGCGAGCACCGGAGGCAACCAGTCGAGCCGCTCCGCCCGCAGCTCGACGCGCAGCCAGCGCTCGGTCGCCTGGTCCTCACCGGCCGCGGACGCGTGCTCCTCGAGGCTCGCGACGCCGGCCGGAAGGTGGGCGCGGATCTGCTCAACCGTCCCGTGGATCCGCAAGGTCACTTCATGCCGGTACTCGGCCGTGGCGAACCCGGACAACACGCGCTGTGCCGGTCCGGGACCCACCGGCGCTTCGAATGAGCCAGGCAGCGTCCGCGTGTCCGCGATGCGATCGAGCCGGAAGGTCCGGTCCTCGCCGATCTGGACGTCCCTGCCCGTGACGTACCACCGGCCCGCATGGGCGACGATCCCGTACGCGTGCAGTGTGCGTTCGCTGCGCCGCCCGTCACGGTCGGTGTAGCGGATCGAGACCGGTCGGTGGTGGCGCACGGCGTCAGCGATCGTGAGGAGGACCCCGGCGTCCGGGGCGTCGAACTCGCCCGGCTCATCCGTGAAGGCGAGAGATTCCAGGAGGGTGTCGAGCCGACGGGCGATGTGCTTGGGCAGCACCCGCCGGATCTTCGCCGACGCCGTCTCGTTCGCCGTGCGCTCCGTCGTCGTCAGCCCTGCCCGGCGGCCGGCGACCAGACCGAGCAGCACGGCCAGCGCCTCGTCGTCGCTGAGCATGAGCGGAGGCAAGCGGTACCCGGGGGCGAGCCGGTAGCCGCCGTAGCGGCCGCGCACCGATTCCACGGGCACGTCGAGCTCGATCAGCTGGTCCACGTACCGGCGCACGGTGCGCCCTTCCACGCCGAGCCGCTCGGCGAGTTCGGCCACCGTTCGCGTACCGCCCGACTGCAGCAGCTCCAGGAGTGTCAGCACGCGGCCGGTGGGTCGAGGCATGTCCGCAGCCTAACGCGAATACAGGACCGATTCTGTCCACTATTTCTCCTAGCCTGCGACGTGCACGCCTCCAGCACAGCCAAGGAGATTCCCATGGACTTCGTCTCGATCCGCATCATCACCAGCGACGTGGCGCGCCTCGTCGACTTCTACGAGCGAGCCACCGGGGCGCGGGCGACATGGGCCACCGAGGACTTCGCCGAACTCAGGACCGCGG
The DNA here is from genome assembly GCF_040628575.1 of Streptomyces sp. NPDC006393. Classification (NCBI taxonomy): domain Bacteria; kingdom Bacillati; phylum Actinomycetota; class Actinomycetes; order Kitasatosporales; family Streptomycetaceae; genus Streptomyces; species Streptomyces sp. NPDC006393. Next base: position 11,083 of record NZ_JBEXZD010000046.1, on the reverse strand, counting down.
GCGCCACCCTCGCGATCGCCGGCACCCGCACGGTCCCGCTGTTCGCCCCGGGCTCTGCCCGCCCGGCGGACAACCACAGCGTGATCACCGAATTCCTCGTCGACGACGTGGACCGCGTCCACCAGAACCTGACCGGCTTCGTCACCGACTTCGTCAACAAGCCCACCACCATGCCCTGGGGCAACCGGTCGCTGCTGTTCCGCGACCCCGACGGCAACCTCGTCAACTTCTTCACCCCGGTCACCCCGGCGGCCATCGAAAAGTTCGCACGCTGACGTCACGCACAACCGCTCACGCGGAGGCCCTGAGATCCCAGGGCTCTCCGTGAACGCGGCCGCCGAGTCGCCCGCCGCTGTCTGGCCAAGTGGTACGCCCGCCGGCCTGCAGCGGCCCCGGCGCATCCGCGACGACTTCCACGACCACAGATTCAGGAGTGCTGCGCAGGACCGAGCCGCCGGATGACGTCACGCATCTCCGCCTCGGTGGCCTCGTAAACCGTCTGGCCCATGCGCGGATCGCGGGCGTGAAGGGTATGGATCAGCGGCCCATGCGGCACCCCCAGACGGACAAGTGACGCCGAAGGCCCATGAACCGCACGCTCGGTGCCCGGCTGAGCGGTCAGATCGATGCGGCTGACGACCCCGGGGGTCACCCACACCGTCGCATGCTCCAGCCGCGCCAGAATCTGCAGGTGGAAATGCCCGCACAAGATCAGCTGGACGTCCGTCCCGCGGATCGCCGCGGCCAGGTCGGCAGAGTTCTCAAGACCCAGTACCTGCTGGACCTCGACATCCAGAGCGACGGGCGGATGGTGGAAAGCCAGGACGGTGCCCGACGGGGCAGGCTCGGCCAGCCGTTCTCGCAGCCAGTCGAGCTGACCGCGATCCAGGCGGCCGTAGCCCTTGCCCGGCACGAGCGTGTCCAGCGTGATCAACCGCCACCCACCCACGGTGGTCACCGCCGCCCGCTCGCCCGCCACTCCTTCGTACACGGCCTCGGGCTGCCCATGGCCACTGCCGAGTACCTCGCGGAACGCGCTGCGGTCGTCGTGGTTTCCCGTGGTGTACACGACCTGGGCCCCTCGCCGACCGGCGTACTCGGACAGGAGCTCGTGCACCCGCGCATATGCCTTCCGGGAGCCGTCGTCCGCAACGTCACCGGTGACGACCACGACGTCGAGGTCGTCCAGGTAGCGGAGTTCGCCCAGCAGAAGACGGAGCGCCGCAGTGCCGTCGGCCCCGTCGGCGTCCGGGGCACCCGCCTCGTCGAGATGGAGGTCAGAGAGATGCAAGATCCGCATCGTCTGAACCTAGCCTCCCCCACCGCGTCAGGCCAGGCTCTTTCCCGACGGATGGACCTGGCCCCGTCAACTCCTTCTGCTGCTTCCGCAAGGGCCGTGGACGACCACCGTCGCCCTGCTGCGGAAGAATTCCTCCACGCCGCTGAACCGCGAAGTCCGCTGTGTCGTAGTCGGCTTGCGGGCCGTTAGGGGCTGATCGAAGATGGGTTACGGCACCAGGACGATCTTCCCGGTGGTGTGACCGGCCATGCTCTCGCGATGGGCCGCGGCGGCCGCACGCAGCGGGTGGCTGGATGCGATCAGGATGCGCAGACGTCCCGCTGCCACGGCTTCCGTGAGCTGCAGGCGGGCGGCCTGCCTGATCCCGGTGCCGGGGTCGGCGCCGGGCCCGCCGCCGAGGAGCTTGATGCCGGCCTTGGCGCCGCGCTCGAATCCCGCAATGGTGGCGATGCGGGAGCGCTCGGTCACGAGGTCCACAGAGACGTCAACTGCCTCGTCCGTGCCCACCAGATCGGCCGCCGCGTGGATCCCCTCCGGCGCCGCCGCCCTTACGCGGTCCGCCAGTCCCGGCCCGTAGGCGACCGGGATCGCGCCCAGTTCCCTCAGCAGTTCGTGCTTGGCCGGGCTTGCCGTCGCGACGACGTCGGCGCCGCGTGCCACGGCCAGCTGGACGGCTACCAGGCCGACCCCTCCCGCGGCCCCATGGATCAACACCGTATCGCCCGTGCCGAGTCCGATCGCTTCGAGGACGTGTACGGCGGTCGCGCCGGCAACCATGAGCCCGCCGGCCTGTTCCCAGGACAGTTCGGCGGGCTTCGGCACCACGGACGAGGCCGGTACGACGAGTTCCGCGGCGTACGCGCCGGGCGCCCGGTAGGCGATCACCTCGTCGCCCACCCGGACGGGACCTGCCGGACCGGTCGCGTCGACGCCCACCGCGGTGACGACTCCCGCCGCTTCGGCACCCAGCCGCATCGGCAGCTTCGCCGGATCGGCTCCGAAGGCGCCGCTGTACATCTTGTGGTCGAAGGGATTGACACCGGCCGCTCGGACCGCGATGCGCACCTCGCCGGGCCCGGGTTCCGGAACCTCGACGTCGATCACCGACAGGGCCTCGGGACCGCCGTATGCGCTCGCCACTACTGCTTCGCTCATACCCGTGGGCAACACGTTGGTGAGGGCGATCATTCCGTGGCGGCGGCGGTGGGCGCCGGAGAAGCGGACGAGCTTCTTCGGCCGGGCGCTGGGGCGGGTCGGCGCGAGGACGGTGTGCACCCCGGGCCGAACGGCAGCAGCCGGCTGGCACCCGCTCAAAAGGCCCCAGCGGAGGGGGTGATGCCGTCGATGAGGTTGGAGACCAGGGCGACGACGAAGTCGTCGGTCACGGGCTCGTCCGGGATCAGCATGCGGTGGTAGACCGCGCCCCACAGCTGGTCGACGAGGACCTGGACGTCGACCTCGTCCCGGATCTGGCCCTGCTCCTGGGCACGCCGCAGTCGCTCGCCCGCCAGCCGTCGCCGTTCGGAGGAGTACAGCGAGCGGAAGGCAGTGGCCAGGTTCTCGTCCGTCTGGGACTGGCCGATCAGCTCGGTCACCACCCGGCCGGCCGGTGTGCGGGTCATGATGCGAGCGAAGGCACGAAGCTGGCTCATGAGGTCGGCGCGGATGTCACCGGTGTCCTCGAAGGCGAGGGTCTCCTCGACGGCGTGGAAGTAGCCGTCCAGGGCGAGGGAGCCCTTGGAGGGCCACCACTTGTGGAGCGTCGTCTTGCTGACACCGGACAGGCGGGCCACCCGTTCGAAGGTCAGGTCGGCGATTCCCTCCCGCAGGAGGATCTCCCCGACCACGCGGAAGACGTCCGCGCGGACCTCGTCGGCCGGGCGGCGGCCGCGCCCGCGGGCCGGGCGCTCGTCGGCGCCCTTGGCCTGCTTCGTCACGATGTCTCTCCCTCGGTCGTTCTCGGACCGGATCAGTGTAGAAAGCCGTTCGTCAGCAGTCAGGACAGTGCTCCCTTGACGTGGAGGAGTTCACCGAAGCCGAGACGGGTGACGAAGTGCTCCTGGGCCCGGCGCATGACCTCGTTGACCTCTTCGACACCGGCCTGGCTGAAGTCGACGACGGTCCGGAAGGGGCGAGTGCCGGGCGGAAGGGCGAGAACACGGGCGATCTCCTCGGCCACGGCACGCGGGTGGGCGTCCACCCCGGGCGGGAACAGTGCCTCCGTGGCCTCCTCATTGCGGGCCACCATCGCATCCAGCGCGGCATAGGCGCGGGTGCGGTCTCTGTCTCCGGCGTGGCCGGCGTTGGGAAAATGCTCCGTTCCCTGGGTGAAGGGCCCCGGCATCACGATCGTCGTCTCGATGCCGAACTGACCGACCTCGTACGCCGTGACCTGGGCGAGCGCATCAGCGGCGAACTTCGAGGCCACGTAAGGGCCCAGGAAGGGCGGCACCACCACCGAGGTCGTGCTGCCGACGTAGAGGAGAGTGCCGGAGCGGCGTGAGCGCATGTGCGGCAGGACAGCCCGGTTGACGCGCTGGATGCCGACCGCGTTGACGTCCAGCAGGCGCTGGATGTCCTCGGGGGTGAACGCCTCGACGTAGCCGACGTAGAGGTGCCCGGCGTTGTGGACGACCGTGTCGAGCCGGCCGGCCTCGGCGAGGACGGTCGCCACGGCCGCTTCGGCCGAGGCCTCGGACTGCACGTCGAGTTCTACGACACGGACGTCCTGGCCCTCGCGGCGGCCCAGTTCCAGGAGTTCCTCGGCGTGACCCGCGTTGCGGCCACGGACGTCGCGCATGCTGGCGTAGACGGTGTGGCCGGCGGCGGCGAGCTCACGTGCGGTGAGGTTGCCGATGCCGGTGGCGGCACCGGTGATGAGAACGACGGATGACATGGGAGGTTCCCTTCAGAGGTGGCTTCTTCGAGTCGCGGGGTGGTGGTCGTGGTTCCGGCTCCGGGCCGTCAGGCGAGGCCGCCGTTGGTGTAGAGGACCTGGCCGTTGACCCAGCGGGCGGGACCGGCCAGGAAGGCGACCGACTCGGCGACGTCCTCGGGCTCGCCCAGCCGCTCCAGCGGGGTGGCCTTGGCGAAGTTGGCGATGGTGGCCTCGTCCTTGCCCTCGAGGAAGAGCGGGGTGGCGATCGGGCCGGGGGCGACGGTGTTGACGGTGATGTCCTTGCCGCGCAGTTCCCGGGCGAGGATCAGCGTGATGCCCTGCACGGCGGCCTTGCTGGCCACGTACGCGCCGTACGTGGGCAGTTGGGTGCGGGTGACGGAGGTGGACACGTTGATGATCGCGCCACCGGGACGGACGCGGCGGGCGGCCTGCTGGGAGACGACGAAGGTGCCGCGGATGTTCGTGCGGTGCATCCGGTCCAGGTCGTCCAGGTCGAGCGCGGCGATCGGGGCGAGCACCATGATCCCGGCGGCGTTGACCACGACGTCGACGCCGCCGAACGCGGTCTCGACAGCGTCGAAAGCCGCTTCCATCGCGTGCTCGTCGGCGACGTCCCCGCCGACGGCGATGGCCTGCCCGCCGGATGCGGTGATCTCCTCGACGACGGCGTCGGCCTTTGCCTTGTTGCCGGCGTAGTGCACGCCGAGGGCGAATCCGTCCTTGGCGAGCCGTTCGGCGACGGCCTTGCCGATGCCGCCGGAAGCGCCGGTGACGAGGGCGACACGGACAGTGGTGCTGGAGGTGGTGGTCATGGGCCTCTCTCTTCCGCTCGATATGAACGCTGAGTCCATATAACCAGAATATGAACGCCCCGTCCACATCTTTGGGGGAGAGCATCCTCGCCGGAGCGCTCGCTCACCGGAGCGCCGTGATGGCCGAGCGTCTGCGGCAATGGATTCGCGCAGGTCAACTCAGGGTCATGGCAGGGCCTGTCAGTCCTCTGGTCTAGGGTCGCCCGCATGGCCGAGCCCTCCTTTCTGACCGCCGTCCGCGAGTCGTACGACACGGTCGCCGCCGATTACGTCGAGCGCGTCCCGCCTCCCGCCGCGATGGACCCGCTGTCACGCGCGATGCTGGCCGGGTTCGCCGAACTCGTGCGGACGGCCGGTCCGGGGCCGGTCGCGGACCTGGGATGCGGCCCCGGCCGAGTGACGGCGCACCTGGCCGGACTGGGGGTGCCCGCCTTCGGCGTCGATCTGTCACCGAAGATGCTCGGCCTCGCCCGGCACGCCTATCCGCACCTGCGGTTCACCGAGGGCTCGATGACCGCGCTGGAGATGAGGGACGACGACCTCGGGGGCATCCTGGCCTGGTACTCCACCCACCACACGCCCCCGCAGTGGCTGCCGGTGGTGTTCGCCGAGTTCCACCGCACGCTCGCCCCCGGCGGCTACCTGCTCTGGGGGGACTATGTCGGCGACGAACGGCTGCGACCGACCCAGGGCTATGGCCGTCCGGTGTCCTACGAGTCGTACCTCCTGCCCCTGGACCGCATGATCGGCCTGCTGGAGCAGGCCGGACTCGTCGTCACCGCGAGGCTGGAGCAGGAGCCCGGCGGACGGGCGAACAGACCGCACGCCTGCCTGCTGGCCCGCAAGCCCGAAAAGCCCTGACCGGACGTGTTCCCGCGGCGAGGCCGCTCGCGCCGGATCACCGACGGTCGCTGCGCAACCGCACCAGGAGCTCGACGGTCCACACACGGGCGGGTTCGGGAGCACGGCGTCGTGCTCCCTCGCCGCCGGGACGATCAGATGGACCCCGGTGCCGCGCCGACCGTGGTGGGTGCCGGCGGAGTGCTCCAGCTCCCCAGCGGCGCCCATGGGCGGGCGACGCGACCGCGCCGTAGCGGCTGCTCCAGCGCGTGGCGTCAAGCGTCGCCATCGCGTCCGGCGGGGCATTGACGGGCCCGCGGTCAGCTGCCGTTCGCCTCGCCGACAGCCGCGCACCGTTGAGTGGAAGCAGGCCCCCCGGATACCGTGCGCCGCACCATCCGCGACGCATGGGGGTTACACACATGTCCGCACCGACGCGACGCACGGTCATCGGCACGTTAGGCGCCCTCGGGCTCGGCACGGCGCTGGGCGCCCTGGACGTTCCCGCCGCACACTCCGGCACACGCTTCGACACGGCCCAGGCTCTGGCCGCGCTCGACAGGCAACTTCCCTACCACGCAGACCAGTTCCAGCTCAGCCTGATCGACTCGAACGACGGCACGGACCGTTTCCGCGTATCCGGAACCCGGGGCCGCGTCGAGGTGTACGGAACGACCCCGGCGGTCCTGCTCACCGGGGTCCACTGGTATCTGAAGTACGTGTGCGGGGCGCACATCTCCTGGACCGGCAGCCAGCTGGAGCTGCCGCGTACGCTGCCCGCGCCGAGCCGCACCCTGGAGCGGTCGACGACGCTGCCCCACCGGTTCGCGCTCAACGACACCAACGACGGCTACACGGCGCCGTTCGCCACCTGGGCCCACTGGGAGCGCATGATCGACGTGCTCGCGCTGCACGGCTGCAACGAGGTGCTGATCACCCCGGGCGCGGAAGCCGTCTACCACCGCGTGCTGCAGGACTTCGGGTACAGCGACGCGGAGGCGCGCGCCTGGCTCCCGGCCCCCACGCACCAGCCCTGGTGGCTGCTGCAGAACCTGTACGGCTACGGCGGCCCGCTCTCGCCCGAGCTGATCGCTGAGCGCGCCGGGTTGGGCCGCAGGATCGTCGACCGGCTGCGGGCGCTGGGGATGAGACCCGTCCTGCCGGGCTACTACGGCCACGTCCCCAAAGGTTTCGTGGAACGCAACGGCGGCGACGCGCACGTCGTGCCGCAGGGCACCTGGTCGGGCGGGTTCGAGCGGCCCGACTGGCTCGATCCGCGTACCACGTCCTTCGCGCGGGTCGCCGAGTCGTTCTACGGGCACCAGCGGGACCTGTTCGGTGAGATCGACGCCTTCAAGATGGATCTGCTGCACGAGGGCGGCACCGCCGGCGACGTGCCGATCGACGGCGCCGCGCGCGGCGTGGAGGCGGCCCTGCAGAAGAACCGGCCGGGCGCGACCTGGGTCATCCTCGGCTGGCAGACGAACCCGCTGCCCGCGCTGCTCAACGCCGTCGACAAGAAGAAGATGCTGATCGTCGACGGCGTCTCCGACCGCTACGCGTCGGTGACCGACCGTGAGAGGGACTGGGGCGGCACCCCGTACGCGATCGGCACCATCCCCAACTTCGGCGGGCGCACCACGATCGGTGCCCGCGCGCACATCTGGAACGAGAAGTTCTTCGCCTGGCGCGACAAGCCGGGCAGCGCGCTCGTGGGCACCGCCTACATGCCGGAGGCCACGCACCGCGATCCGGCCGCCTTCGAACTGTGGTCCGAACTGGCCTGGACCGAGCGGACGGTGGACCGCGCCGACTGGTTCGCCGGGTACGCCGATTTCCGTTACGGGCGGCGCGACGAAGGTGCCCGCGCCGCCTGGCGTGCGCTGTACGAGACGGCGTACCAGCACACGGCGGTCGAGCACTCCGACCCGCACGACTCGCTGTTCGCCGCTCGTCCCGACCTCACCACGGACCGCGCCAACTACTGGGGGCCGCGCGCCCTCACCTTCGACCCGGGCCGCTTCGACGCCGCGCTGAGCGGACTGCTCGAGGTGGCCGGGGACCTGAGGCGCAGCACCGCATACCGTTACGATCTGGTCGACGTGGCCCGGCAGGCTCTGGCGAACCGCAGCCGCCAGCTGCTGCCCCAGCTGCGGGCCGCGTACGACGGCAAGGACCGGGCCGCTTTCAACGAGCTCGCCACGCTGTGGCTGACGCTGATGCGGCTGTCGGACGAGGTGACGGGCACCGACCCGAACTTCCTGCTGGGCCCGTGGATCCACGCTGCCCGGACCATGGGCACGAGCGATGCCGAGCGCGCCGAGTTCGAGCGGTGCGCCAAGGTCCTGATCACGGTGTGGGGTGACCGGTCCGTCGCCGACGCGGGCAATCTGCACGAGTACGCCAACCGCGAGTGGCAGGGCCTGATGGGTGACTTCTACCTGCCGCGCTGGCAGAAGTGGCTGGACGAGCTGCAGGACGCGCTCTCCTCGGGGCGCGAGCCGCAGGCCGTCGACTGGTTCGCGATCGAGGAGCCGTGGACGCGGCAGCGCAAGGACTACCCACTGCGGCCGTACGGGGACGCGTACCGGACGGCCTCGCGGGTGCGGGACGTGCTCGCCCGGGCTCCCTACCAGGGCACCGTGACGGTGACGGCCGAGCCGTCCGCGTTCCCGCCGGGCGGTCACGCGCGCCTGGCCGCCACCTTCCACAACGTCAACGGGCTGCGAGCGACCGGCCGTGTCGACTTCATGCTCAAGGGCGTCGACGCGGCGCCCGAGCACGGCACGACCCTGCCGCGCGTGGCAGCGGCCGGCCAGGGCACGGTGTCCTGGCAGGCGAGCGCACCGGCCGCGCCGCTGGACCAGCCGCTGCGCCCGCTGCCGTACACGATCGACGTGCGGTACGGGCCGCAGGGCGAGAGGCGGGTCACGACCCAGCACCGGGGCACGCTGTTCGAGGCGGGTCCGCTGGCCGAGGGCTGGCGGACGTACAGCAACAACGAGGCCGTCTTCGGACAGCTGGCGGACCGGTTCGCGATCGACGGCGGTGGCGCCGACCTGTGGAAGGCCACGACGGAGTTCGGCACCGCGTACCGCGAGGGCGCCTTCCGGGAGAGTGCGTCGGTGGTGCTGCGGGTGGACGCGCAGGCGGTGACGGGCGCGTGGGCGCGGGCCGGGATCGTGGTCCGCGACCGTCTCGACGTGCCGGGGTCGCCGGGCTTCGTGAACCTGTCGGTGACCCCGTCGAACGGGGTGGTGTTGTCGTACGACACCAACGGTGACGGAACGCTGGACACCTACAAGCGGATCACCGGGATCAAGGCACCCGTGCTGCTGCGGCTGAGCCGGGCCGGCGGCGCGTACACCGGTGCGTGCTCCACGGACGGCGGGGCCACGTGGCAGACCGTGGCGACGGTGTCGGTGCCCGGCGCGGCTGCGGCGCAGGACGTGGGCCTGTTCATGACGGCGACGAACGGCGGTAGCGGGGCCCGCGGCACCGTAGAGTTCAGCGGCTGGGCGCTCACATAGACGCCTGGAGGCGGCCGGAGGCGGTCACGCCTGGACCGTCGACGGCCGCCCCCTCCCCCGTGACCGTCCCACGACTCGCTCGCTGCGCCGAACCGCGGCCAAAGGTGTCGCGGGCCAAGTCCCCGTCCCCCGGCGGAGCCGAGGTCCTCGTGAGGGAGACGCCGGCCTGACGGCGTCGGTTCCGGGTCAGCGGTGCTTGATGCCGGCCTGGGCGCCGGGAGCGAGGGTGGGTTCGGTGACGGGGACGTCACCGAGGGCCTGGTCGATGGCGGTCAGCAGGTCGTCGGACAACTGAACACCGGAGGCGGCGGCGTTGGCGTGGACCTGCTCGGGGCGGGAGGCCCCGGTGATCGCGGAGGCGACCTCGGCGCGGCGCAGGATCCAGGCGAGCGCCAGGGTAGGCATGCTCATCCCGGCTTCCTCGGCGATGGGGACGAGTCGCTGGACCGCTTCCAGGGTGGCGTCGCTGTAGACGAGGTCCTTCGAGACCGCCATGTCCGCGGACGCGAACCGGCTGCCCTCGGGTACGGGCTGCCCTGGCTTGTACTTGCCGGTGAGGACGCCCTGGGCGAGGGGGGACCAGACGATCTGGGAGATGCCGTTGGCGGCGCACAGGCCGAAGACCTCGGCCTCGGGTGCCTGCCACAGCATGGAGTACTGCGGCTGGGAGGAGATGAACAGATCGGGGCCGGCGATGTCGATCGCGGCCCGGATCTGCTCAGGCGTCCACTCGCTGAAGCCGAGGTAGCGGGCCTTGCCCTGCTGGACGACCTTCTGGAAGGCCTCGACGGTGTCCTCGATCGGGACGGAGGGGTCGAAGCGGTGGGCCTGGTAGAGGTCGACGTAGTCGGTCTTCAGACGGGTGAGGGAGGCGTCGATCTGCTTGGCGATCTGCGCCGGGGACAGGCCCTGGTCGGCCGGGTCGTCCGACATCGGGAAATAGACCTTCGTGGCCAGGACGTAGGAGTCGCGGGCGTGGGCCGAGAGGATCTCGCCCCACGCCGTCTCGGCGGCTCCCTGCCCATAGACGTTGGCGGTGTCGAAGAAGTTGATGCCGGCGTCGAAGGCCGCCTCGGTGCAGGCGCGGGTGGCCTCCGCCTCGATGCCGCCGGAGTAGGTGAGCCAGGACCCGAGCGAGATCTCCGAGACCTGAAGGTCCGAGCTGCCGAGTGTGCGATATCGCATGATTGCTCCTTGTGTGCAGGGGGTGAGTGCCTGGGTCGGCGAATCCCTTCCCGGACCCTCGGCCGTCATCCCCTGGGGGGTGTCTTCAGTGCATGGCGGCCCGCAGCCCAGGTCAGGAGGCCGAGCACGCTCAGGGTGGCGCCCGCGGCGCAGACGCTGTTCCAACCGCCGTGTGCCCACAGCAGGCTCGCCGCGGCGGATCCGACGGCACCGCCGATGAAGTTGCAGGCGACGAAGGCGGTGTTCAGGCGGCTGCGGGCCTCGTGGGAGACGGCGAGGAGCCGGGCCTGGTTGAGCAGGTTCAATGCCTGGACGGCCACGTCGAGCACGACGACGACGGCGATCACGAGCACGACGGAGTGGCGGGCTGTGGCGGCCATGCCGAATGCGATCAGCGCCAGCGCCAGAGCTGCGCCGGTGGCGGGCCGTGACCAACCCCGGTCGTGGAGGCGTCCCGCCCGCTGCGCTGCGAGTGCCCCGGCCAGCCCGGCCAGGCCGAACAGGCCGATCACGGAGA